>JAUZGC010000166.1 GCA_030840105.1 Microbacteriaceae bacterium | reverse complement strand
CTGCAGAACGGCATCCGCTTCGTCTGAGCGTCGCGCACTAGACGGCGAGCCGCTCCCTCAACCCCATGGCATCGAACGGCGCCCGAACCTTGGTGTCGTTGTCGAAGTACACGAAGACATCGCGGCCCTGGCCGTCCGGGCAGGACTCGCCGGTCACCCATCCACGCACAGCTCGGGCCCACTCGTCGAGTGCCTCGTCGGAGTAGCCGCTCGCGTAGAGCTCTTTGTCCCCGTGTAGTCGCACATAGACGAAGTCGGCCGTCACTTCACGAATCCGCGGGAAGCGACCGGCAGTATCCGCTACGACCGCCGCTACCCCGTGACGGCGGAGGATCTCCGCGAAAGCCGGGTCGAGGAACGACTCGTGGCGCACCTCAAGCGCGTGCCGGATCGGGCGGTTCGCCGTCGTGGCGGTCCAGGTGCGGTCATCCGCGAGCTGACTGTGTTCGACGACGAGCTGCTGAGCCTCGTCGACCGACTGGGGGAGTCGCGCCAGGAAGCTCTCGAGCGCCGCCGCATCGAAATGCAGTGTTTGCGGCACCTGCCACAGAATCGGCCCGAGCTTCTCCTGCAGCGCGAGCACACCAGACGCGAAGAAGCCGGCAACGGCCTGCGTCGTGTCCCTCAGCCGCAGGATGTGCGTGATGTAACGCCCACCTTTGACCGAAAAGACGAAATCGTCCGGCGTCTCGTCTCGCCAGCGCAGAAAGCTCGACGGTCGCTGCAGGGCGTAAAACGTGCCGTTGATCTCGATCGAGTCCAGACGATCGGCCGCGTACGCGAGTTCCTCGCGCTGCACGAGCCCGCGCGGATAGAAGACGCCTCGCCACGGCTGATACGTCCAGCCGGAGATCCCGACGCGTGCGACAGACCGCTCCTCGCTCACGCTACGCAGACTAGTGGTGGGGTGCCAACGGGTGCCACTGCCCGCCCACTCGACGCGTCACCAGCCAGGACGGCACATCGGCAAGCGACCGCGTCTTCCGCGCGACCTGGCTGGCGATGCCAAAAGCGGTGGGCTCGTCATCCGCCGTGAACCGAACAGTGATCCTGGCGCTCCCGCGCACGACATCGAGTGAGGATGCCTCCACGATCGTCAGTCCAGCGGCAGCCGCCGCGGCAGCAGGCAGCACGGACTCCGGCGCGACACCGGGGCGAAGCGCCTCGACCTCGAGGGTGACCCGGAACGACGGCATGATTCACCACCTCAGTCAGTGCCCGCGCAAACGCAGGATGTCGCGGCGCTCACGCTTGGTGGGACGCCCTGCGCCGCGGTCGCGGGTAATGACGGCGGGCGCCTCCTCCCTGGTGGGAGGCGGGGGAGTGTTATCGATCAGGCATTCCGCTGCGACGACCGCACTGACCCGTTTGGTGAGGAGCCGGTTCACCACCACGATGCGTTCCACCTCGGAGCCACGCAGACGAACCTCGTCACCGATGCGGATGGCCTGCGCTGGCTTCGCTTTCTCCCCATTGACGCTCACATGACCCGCGCGGCATTCGGCGGCGGCGGTCGATCGGGTGCGAAGTAGGCGCACGGCCCAGATCCAACTGTCGACTCGGACGCTCGTTGGCGTGGTCATGGCCATCAGGCGGAGGCCAGCTCGCCCTTCCACTTCACGAGGCTGCGTACGGTCTTGCTTCGATCCTGGGCGAGCTTTTCCATGGCGTCGGTCGGCACAAAGTAATTGACGGCCACCCAGCCGCGCACCGTCTCTGACCGGTCGGATGCGAGTTCGCGCAGGATGTCGCACGGTGTTGCCTCGTTGCGGGCAACGCACGACCGGACACCCGCGTCTGGGTCGGCGGCGAGTACGGCAAAGAGGTCGTCTGGCGTGTTGTGGCTGCTCGCGACGCTCTCGCGAATCTTCGGATTCTCGTGTGTTGCCAGCAGCCTCAGCCGGCGGATCTTGCTCTCGGTCACCGCGGGCGACGGGTGCAGCGCCGCTGCCTGTTCTGGGGTCAGCATGGCGGGAGCCTGCTCACGCATCGCCTGACGCTGAGCCGGGGTGTTGAATCGAATGCACGACATATGACAACGCTAGTCCCCGCCGCCGACCATTCCAATGAGGCGCCACCGACTAATCCGATCAAGGCCGCAGACCAATCCGATGGAACCCGCAGACCAATCCGATGGAGCGCACCAGGCCGTGCGAATGTGTGCCGCAGTGCGCACGCTATCGTCGTATCGATGAAAGGAAATGGGGGCATGATCGATGCGCATTGAACCCCTGCTTCGACGCCTCGACCGGGTGGCTGGCGGGCGTCACGCGGACCGCACGATCGCGCCTGAGTCGCGCGAGCATCCGCGCACTCGGAGGGCATTCATCGTCATTACGTGGCTGCTCGTCGTCGAGTTCCTGATCGGAGCCACTGCCGTCGCCATCGCAGTCGCGCTCCAGCTGAACGGGCAGCCCGTGCAGTGGGCGGTCTGGATGCGTGCGGCCGTCGTCCTCGGCATGACCGTTACGTTGTTCTACTTTGCGTGGCGAGCTCAACGCGGCTTCTATTGGGCGTACTCGCGGCTGCGTCTGTTCAGCAAGATCTTCCCCATCGTCACGCTCGTGATCGCCGCGATCCCCGGCCTCTACCCGTTTTGGATGGTCACCGAGCAGATCGTGTACAGCCTGATCCTGATCGGAGTATCCGACTACCTCGACTCCGATCACATGCGGGCAGCGTTTCCTCGTCCGCCGAAACGGGCGAAGTCTGGGCTCGATGCTACGACGGGCGCCTAGCGGGAGCTACAGTGCTCGCTTCACGAGCGTTTCCCGACCGCGCGGGAACCACGGCACGACCGGCGACGTGCGGCTCTGATATTCGGCGTATTCCGGGTAACGCGAAAGCGAGATGCTCTCGGTGAAGACGGTCGAGCCGACGAAGAGAAGCGTGAGAAGGATCGCGCCTAGCACCGTCCACTGCAGGATCGAACCCGCAGCGATCGCACCGAAGGAGAAGACGACCCACCACTGCGCCTGCTCGAAGAAGAAGTTGGGGTGCCGGGAGTACCGGAACAGTCCGGTCTGGAGGAAGCGGGGGCCCGGTATTCGCCCGACGGCCTCTGCCGCCTTGCGCCGCTGAAAGTTCCACTGCTGCTGGTCGGCGATCGTCTCGCCCGCGAGCAGGAGCAGGAAGGCGATGGCGGCCATCGCGTCGAGCGGGGTGAGCGGCGTCCGGTGGAGGAACGCCGTCCAGGCAGGCAGTGCGATGAGCAACAGGAGGACGTTCTGGTAGATCACGATGAAGAGCAGGTTGACCACCGCAAACCGCCACGGCTTCATCCGGCCCCGCAGTACCGTCCAGCGATAGTCCTCGCCACCCGGAGCGTAGCCGCCCTTGCGCGCGAAGTTGAACGTGAGGCGGATGCCCCAGAGTGTCACCAGGACGGCGAGGATGTCGAGCCGCGCGTCATGCAGCCCGGTGGCGCCGGCGAACACCCAGACATAGATGACAGGAACGATGGACCAGGCCCGGTCGACCCAGGAATGTTCCCGCGTGATGAGTGAGAGCGCCCACGTCAGCACGCACGAGGCTGCGAGGACCGAGAGACACACCAGAAGAGGGCTCACGGTTGCATCGTAGACCGCGGTCGACCGAACCGCCTCGAACCGCAACGACCGCCTCAGTAGACTTAAGGGCTGTGGACGGACAAGGTGCAGGCGCGGTGAGCTCGCGAGTACTGACCGTGCCCAATCTGCTCAGCTTTTTCCGGCTGGCCCTGGTCCCGGTCTTCCTGTATTTCGTCATCACCGCCAACGATGCACTCGCCCTGATCGTGCTCGTCGTCTCGAGCGTCACTGACTTCCTGGACGGATTTCTCGCACGCCGCCTGAACCAGATCTCGCGCCTCGGCCAACTTCTGGACCCGGCCGCCGACCGGCTTTACATCTTCGCGGCCCTGATCGGACTCGCCTGGCGTGGGGTTCTGCCGTGGTGGCTCGTGGCCATCATCCTGGCGCGCGACGTCATGCTCGCCGTGCTCGGTGTCATCCTCGCGAACCACGGCTTCGGTCCGCTTGCCGTCCACCACCTGGGCAAGGTTGCGACCTTCTGCCTCTTCCTCGCGCTCCCCCTTCTCATGGTGGGGGAGGCATTCCCGCTCGTCGCACCGATATCCTTGCCTGTCGGCTGGGCCTTCGCGCTCTGGGGAGCGTTCCTCTACTGGTGGGCGGGGCTGATCTACGTCCGCGAAACCGCGCGAGTTATTCAGTTTCCGCCGGTCGTTCTGGGCGGTCGATCCGATACGCTGGCAGAATCGGAAGGAGAGGGGGTTGACGGTGCCTGAAGACAACCATGAGAACAATTCTCTGCGCACCCCATCGCGCGGGAATGACGAGACGACAGCGCACTTCGGTGCGGATTTCGTCTCCCAGATGAACGCTATCGATGGCGACATCACTGCAGAAGAGCACGAGGCGATGGCGGCGTTGCCGTCCGGATCGGCCCTGCTCATCGTGCGGCGTGGCCCCAATTCGGGTGCGCGATTCCTTCTCGACGCCGACCTCACGAGCGCGGGTCGCCATCCAGATGCCGATATCTTCCTCGACGACGTCACGGTTTCCCGTCGGCATGCCGAGTTCATTCGCCGCGGCACCTCGTTCGAGGTCAGGGATCTCGGCTCGCTCAATGGAACGTACTACGACGGCGTTCGCATTGAATCCGCACTGTTGACCGATGGTGCAGAGGTGCAGGTGGGCAAGTTTCGTCTCACGTTCTACGCGTCGCGCGCCGACCTCGTCGGCCCGGCGTCAAGCTAGTGGCGCGACAGGCAGCCCATGCGCGCATCGCTGGCCCGGCGGTGCTGCTCAGCATCGGCCAGGTGCTGGCGCGGCTGACTCCTGAGTTTCCGGATCTCACGTCGTCGAAGCTTCGTTTCCTCGAGGAACGCGGGCTGATCTCGCCCGCCCGCACGGCATCCGGCTATCGCAAGTTCTCTTCGACGGACCTTGAGCGGCTGCGCGTCATCCTCGGCATGCAGCGCGATCATTACCTGCCGCTCAAGGTCATCCGCGGTTACCTTGCTGAATTGGATGCCGGGCTTTCGCCCTCGCTGCCTGGCTCGGCCACGCACGCCGGACCATCGATGCTGCCTGCCGGCCGCCGCTTCAAGAAGCCTGATCTCCTCCGCGAGGCCGGCGCGACGCCGATGCTCCTGCAGGACGCCATCTCATCGTCGGTCATCGTGCCCGCGGAGGTCTATGGCGAAGAGACACTCGGCGTGCTCAAAGCTCTCGTCGAGTTGCAGCACTGCGGTATCGAGCCTCGCCATCTGCGCGGGTTCCGCGCAGCCGCCGAACGCGAGCTCGGGCTCATCGAGAGCGCCCTCGTGCCGATCGCGCGTCGCAAGGATGTTTCAAGCCGCGCGCAGGCTGCCGACCTTGCGCGGGAGATCGCGGGACAGCTCGAAGTCGTGCGCAGCAGCCTCATCCGCTCCGCGCTCGGGCGTCTCGCACCATGAACCCGGTCGACACGCCGAGAGGTTTTTGCAAATGTCATTGATTGGGGCTGCGAGCATGGGTACCGTGGATCAAGCGCCAACAATTCGGTGCGGTCAATCCCGGGGTGAGAGGTAAACGTATGAGTGACCTCAGTCCACATGACTCGCGCTACGACCTCGGCCTCCTGTTCACCGATGGCCTGCCAGAGATGGATGATGCGGTCGGTTACCGGGGTGCCGTTGCGGCCCGCGCTGCCGGAATCAGCTACCGTCAGCTGGACTACTGGGCACGTACAGCGCTCGTCGAACCAACGGTTCGCAGTGCGGCCGGTTCGGGTTCCCAGCGCCTCTACGGTTTCCGCGACATCCTCGTGCTCAAGCTGGTCAAGCGCCTGCTCGACACGGGAATCTCGCTGCAGCAGATCCGCACGGCCGTCAACCAGCTTCGCGAATCCGGGGTCAACGACCTCGCCCAGACCACGCTCATGAGCGATGGCGCGAGCGTGTACCTGTGCACATCGAATGACGAGGTCATCGACCTGGTCAGCCGCGGCCAGGGCGTGTTCGGAATCGCGGTCGGCAAGGTCCTGCGCGAGGTCGAGAGCAGCCTGATCGACCTCGACACGCAGACGATCGACCCCATGGACGAGCTTGCTGCTCGTCGGGCCGTTAAGGCCTCCTAACACCGAACGCCGCCAACCGGCTACACGGGGTTTCCGAACTTACGCGGGGTTGGCGAACTCGCCGATACGAGCGGTGCGCAGCACGCGCTCAAGCAACAAGTCGAAGTTGTGCGCCATTTCCTGTGCGCTCTCGCCCGGCCACACGTGCAGCGGCTTGGCGGCTCCCTGCGCCTGCTGGAGGGACGTACGCTCCGGCAACTGGGGACTGAGCACGAGCGGGCCGAACATGTCCCGAAGTTCCTTGATGCGGAACTGGTGCTCCAGCGACTGCACGCGTGCACGATTCACGATGATCCCCAGGGGCTGCAGGCGCGGGCTGAGACCACGGCGGATCTCCTCGATCGCGCGCAGAGCGCGATCGGCCGCTGCAACAGAGAAGAGGCCGGGTTCGGTCACAACCGTCACGCGGTCGCTCGCGGCCCAGGCGGTCCTGGTCAAGGCATTGAGCGAGGGGGCGCAGTCGATGAGCACGAGGTCATAGTCTTCCTCGACGTTGGCGAGCGCTTCCTCGAGCTTCCAGATATCGCGGATGCTCGGGTGCGGGCCGTCGAAGTTGATGGCGGACGGGCTGCCGATCATGACGTCGATCGTGCCGGCGCGACCCCTGGTCCAGCCACTCGGCGCGATAGCGGCTCGAACGATCTTCTCCTTCGGAGAAGCGAGCACGTCTGCCACATTGAGGTGCCCGGCGACAGCGATATCCATACCCGTCGACACGTCGGACTGCGGGTCGAGGTCGACCACCAAGGTGCGTAGTCCCTTGGCAAAAGCAGCCGAGGCAAGACCCAACGTGACAGTGGTCTTGCCTACACCACCTTTGAGGGAACTAACGCTGAGTACGTGCACAAGTAGCTACGTTACCTTCACTAGTCTTAGAGAACCTAACCGTTGGCTGTGTGGCGCGCCCCCGCTCGAAAGGTCTCTATGTTCCGCAAGATTCTCGTTGCCAATCGCGGTGAAATCGCCATTCGAGCGTTCCGCGCCGCCTACGAGCTCGGCGCACAGACCGTTGCGGTCTTCCCTTACGAAGACCGCAATTCGATGCACAGGCTCAAGGCCGACGAGGCGTACCAGATCGGCGAGCCGGGGCACCCCGTGCGCGCGTACCTGGACGTGAGCGAGATCATCCGGGTCGCCAAGGAGGCGGGCGCGGACGCCATCTACCCCGGCTACGGCTTCCTGTCGGAGAATCCCGACCTCGCGGAGGCCGCGAAGGAGGCCGGTATCACGTTCATCGGCCCGCCGACGCGCGTTCTGGAGATGGCTGGTAACAAGGTCACGGCCAAGGAGCATGCGATCGCGGCCGGCGTGCCCGTGCTCAAGTCGACGCCACCGTCCAAGGACGTCGAGCTGCTCATCTCGCAGGCAGACGAGGTCGGCTTCCCGATCTTCGCGAAGGCCGTCGCCGGCGGTGGCGGTCGCGGTATGCGCAGGGTCAACAGCAAGGCAGAGCTCCGGGGTGCACTCGAAGAGGCCATGCGCGAGGCGGACAGCGCATTCGGCGACCCGACCATGTTCCTCGAGCAGGCGGTGCTGCGCCCTCGCCACATCGAGGTCCAGATCCTCGCCGATGCCACGGGCGACACGATGCACCTCTTCGAGCGCGACTGCTCGGTGCAGCGGCGCCATCAGAAGGTCATCGAGATCGCGCCGGCGCCCAACCTCTCCGACGAGATCCGCCAGAGCCTCTACCGCGATGCGATCGCGTTCTCCAAGTCGATCGGCTACGTGAACGCGGGAACCGTCGAGTTTCTGCTCGACACCGCGGGGGAGCGCGCAGGCCAGCACGTGTTCATCGAGATGAACCCGCGCATCCAGGTCGAGCACACCGTGACGGAGGAGATCACGGATGTCGACCTCGTCCAGTCCCAGATGCGCATCGCCGCAGGGGAGACGCTCGCCGACCTCGGGCTCAGCCAGGACACCGTACAGGTGCGGGGCGCCGCTCTCCAGTGCCGGATCACGACCGAAGACCCGACCGCGGGATTCCGGCCGGACACCGGCAAGATCACGACGTATCGCTCACCAGGCGGCGGCGGCATCCGCCTCGACGGTGGAACCATCAACCCCGGCGCACAGATCAGCCCGCACTTCGACTCCATGCTCGCGAAGCTCACCTGCCGTGGACGCGATTTCCCGGCGGCCGTGAGCCGCGCCAGGCGGGCACTGGCCGAGTTCCGTATCCGCGGTGTTTCCACGAACATCTCTTTCCTGCAGGCAGTGCTCGACGACCCCGATTTCCTCGCGGGCGACCTGAGCACGTCGTTCATCGAGGAGCGCCCCGAGCTTCTGCGCGGGCGCGAGTCGAAGGACCGCGGAACCAAGATGCTCAACTGGCTGGCCGACGTCACGGTCAACCAGCCGAACGGGCCGCGTCCGATCTCCGTGAGCCCCGTGGAGAAGCTTCCGTTCGTCAACCTGCAGGCACCTGCACCAGACGGATCACGCCAGCGGCTGCAGGAGCTCGGGCCGGTTGGCTTTGCCCAGGCTCTGCGCGCGCAGACGGCCCTCGCGGTCACCGAGACGACGTTCCGCGACGCCCACCAGTCGCTGCTGGCGACAAGGGTGCGCACGCGCGACCTGCTCGCGGTCGCTCCGCACGTGGCACGCCTGACGCCGGAGCTGTTCTCGGTCGAGGCCTGGGGTGGTGCGACCTACGACGTCGCCCTCCGTTTCCTCGGCGAGGATCCGTGGGACCGCCTTGCTTCGCTGCGGGAGGCGTTGCCGAATATCGCAATCCAGATGCTTCTGCGCGGTCGCAACACCGTGGGATACACGCCATATCCGACCGAGGTGACGGATGCCTTCGTGCGCGAAGCAGCGGCAACGGGCGTCGACATCTTCCGCATTTTCGACGCGCTCAATGACGTCTCCCAGATGCGGCCGGCCATCGAATCCGTTCTCGCGACGGGTACCGCGATCGCCGAGGTCGCGGTCTGCTACACCGGTGACCTGCTCGACCCGGCCGAGGATCTCTACACGCTCGACTATTACCTGCGCCTCGCCGACCAGATCGTGGAGGCCGGCGCGCACATCCTCGCCATCAAGGACATGGCCGGGCTGCTTCGCCCGATGGCGGCCGAGAAGCTCGTCGAGGCGTTCCGCTCCCGTTTCGACCTGCCCGTGCACGTGCACACGCATGACACCCCTGGTGGCCAGCTCGCCACCCTGCTCGCGGCAAGCCGTGCCGGCGCGGATGCGGTGGATGTGGCGAGTGCGCCGATGGCCGGTACGACGAGCCAGCCGTCCGCATCCGCTCTCGTCGCCGCCCTTGCGCACACCGAGCGCGACACTGGGCTCTCGCTCGCGGCGGTGAGCGACCTCGAGCCATACTGGGAGGCCGTACGCAAGGTTTACCAGCCGTTCGAGTCGGGCCTGCCCGGCCCGACGGGTCGCGTGTACAAGCACGAGATTCCCGGTGGCCAGCTCTCGAACCTTCGCCAGCAGGCTAAGGCTCTCGGCCTCGCCGAGGATTTCGAGCTCGTCGAGGACATGTACGCCGCGGCGAACAACATCCTCGGCCGCGTGCCCAAGGTGACGCCGTCGTCCAAGGTCGTCGGCGATCTCGCCCTGCACCTTGCCGCCACGCACGCTGACCCGGCCGACTTCGCCGAGAACCCGCAGAATTACGACATCCCTGACTCGGTTGTCGCCTTCATGGCCGGGGAGCTCGGCGACCTGCCGGGAGGCTGGCCGGAGCCGTTCCGGACCAAAGTGCTCGCGGGCAAGAACGTTCGCATCGCACTCACCGCACTGACGGATGCCGATCTCGCCGGCCTCGAGGGAACAAGCGAAGAGCGTCGCTCGACACTCAATCGACTGCTGTTCCCCGCGCCCACACGGATCTTCGAGCAGGTCCGCGAACTCTTCGGCGACCTCTCCGTCGTCGACACGGTGGACTACCTGTACGGGCTGACGCCCGGCACCGAGCACGTGATCGAGATTTCCAAGGGAGTGCGCCTCTACATCGGTCTCGAAGCCATCGGTGAGGCAGACGACAAGGGCATGCGCACGGTCATGACCACTCTCAACGGGCAGCTGCGCCCGGTGTTCGTTCGCGACCGCGGCATCGAGGTCGAGACGAAGGCGGCGGAGAAGGCCGACAGCGCCAAGCCCGGCCATGTCGCCGCGCCGTTCTCCGGTGTCGTGACCCTGCAGGCCACGCTCGGCGACACCGTCATGCCTGGGCAGAGCGTCGCTTCGATCGAGGCCATGAAGATGGAAGCCGCCATCACGGCCCCCATTGCCGGCACGATCGAGCGTCTGGCGATCCCAAAGACGCAGCAGGTTGACGCGGGTGACCTGCTCGTCGTGATCACCCCGAACGCCTGATTCGGCCGCGAAAGTGACGCTCCACGCTAAACTGAGTAATTAGACAGTGACCGAAGGAGATTGATCACTTGCCGGATAAGACGGAAAGGCACGACTCTGTCGGCGAGAGCATCACATCCGACGACACGGTCGACCCTCAAGAGGGGCTCATCGATGAGGCTGGTTCGGAGCCGGAAGATGACCTCGCAACGACCATTCCGGAGAGCGTGAGCATCGTCGTCGACCTGCCACCGGCGCCGTCGCACGAGGTCCCCGAACACGAGGCGGCACTCACGATCGATGAGGTTGCGGTCAATCCGGGTCACGTCACGGTCACCGTGCCGAACACCATGTCGGTTGCGATTGTCGCGCCGCACACCGGTTCGGTTGCCACCACCACGGGCGAACATTCCACGGTGGGTGCGGCCGTCACCGGTGAGGCGTTCGCACAATCTCGTCGTGACCGCCTGCGTGGCGAGCACTCGACGCAGCCGGAGCCGGCGGCCATGCTGACGGCCGACCGCCTGCTCGAGGTCAACCGGAAGACCCGGCCGGCTCCGGAAGGCGGATGGAACCGCCTTTTGTACACACTCACTTTCCACATTCTCAATCTCGGCGACTCGGCGAAGGTGCGCGCGTACAAAGAACTCGACCGCCGCATCCAGAAGCAGTTCGAGGGCGGCACGCGATTCGTGCCGATCCTCACGCGTAAGGGTGGCGTCGGCAAGACGACGGTGACCACGCTGCTTGGGATGGCGCTCGCGTCTGCCCGCGAGGACCGCATCATCGCCGTCGACGCAAACCCCGACCGTGGCACCCTCTCCGAACGAGTGAACAAGCAGACCAGGGCGACCGTGCGTGATGTCGTGCACAAGGCATCGAGCATCGGCGGGTTCACGGACTTCTCGGCGCTCGTATCGCGCGACGAGACGCGCCTGGACATCCTCGCGTCCGACACGGACCCGCTGCTCTCCGAGGCGTTCGACGAGAACGACTACAACGTGGTCGCAGACCTGGCCGCCCGGTTCTATTCGATCGTCCTCACCGACTGCGGCACGGGCATCGTGCACTCGGTCATGCGAGCGACCCTCCAGCGTGCGGACTCCGTTGTTATTGTCTCCGGCGGCAGCGTCGACGAGGCGCGGCTAGCCTCGGAGACCCTGACCTGGCTCGAGGCGAACGGATACGGCGAACTCGTGCGCAACGCCATCGTCGCGCTCAATACGGCCACGCAAGGGACCAACCTCGTCAAACTCGACGAGATCGAATCGCATTTCCGCTCGCGGGTACGCGAGATCGTGCGAATCCCGTACGACCCGCAGCTCGCGGCAGGGTCCGTCGTGTCGTTCAAGGACCTCAAACCTCTCACCAAGGATGCCGCTCGCACCCTCGCCGCACTCGTGGTCGAAGGCCTGCCAGCGCACCGTGGTGCCTGACCCCGACGGGCCGGCCGGATCGAACGCCGCAGCCTGCGCAGGGATGCGCGCGAGCGGAGCGGTCGAGAGCGCCCTTCTGAACGCCGAGGAGGCACTGTGACCGAACGCCAGATCCGACTTTTCGGCGACCCCGTGTTGAAGGCGGTCTCCGAACCGATCGGCTCAATCGACGCCGGCGTGCGCGGGCTGGTCGATGACCTCCTGGACAGCGTGCGCCCGCCTGGGCGTGCCGGCGTCGCTGCACCGCAAATCGGCGTCGGCCTCCGGGCTTTCAGTTACAACGTCGACGGCGAGATCGGGTACATCCTCGATCCGGAGATCGTTGAGCTCAGTGGTGAGCCAGAACTCATCGACGAGGGGTGCCTTTCGGTGCCCGGACTGTGGTTCCCGACCATGCGCTATCCGTTCGCTCGCGTTTCGGGCATCGACCTCGACGGCAAGCCGATCGAGCTCAGCGGCACGGGCGTCATGGCACAGGCAATCCAGCACGAGGTCGATCACCTCAACGGTCTGCTCTACCTCGACCGCCTCGACAAGGAGAACAGGCGCCAGGCGATGAAGCAGGTGCGGGAAAGCAGCTGGTTCTAAAGACCTAGTGTTCGAGCGACACGCCTTCGGTCGTCGGCGCCTTCTCGTACATCGACTCGATCACGTCCGCGAAGTCCTGGACGATCACGTGGCGCTTGATACTGAGCTTGGGCGTCAGGTGACCGCTTGCTTCGGTGAGTTCCGTCGGCAGGACGACAAACTTGCGGATCGACTCCGCGCGGGACACCTTGGTGTTCGCGAGATCAACGGCCCGCTGGATCTCGGCGAGGACGGTTGGATTCTTCGTGGCCTCCGCAAGCGACATGTCCTTGTTCTCACCGTTGTTGGCGAGCCAGGTCGGCAGCATCTCCATATCGAGCGTGATGAGGGCGGCAATGAACGGCTGCTTGTCACCGACAACGACGACCTGGCTGACAAGCGGATTCGCACGGATGGGGTCTTCGAGCGCAGCGGGCGAGACGTTCTTGCCACCCGCAGTGACGATGAGTTCCTTCTTGCGTCCTGTGATGGTGAGGAAACCATCAGCGTCGAAGGAACCGAGATCGCCCGTCTTGAACCAGCCGTCGTCGAATGACGCCTCGGTGGCCGCATCGTTCTTCCAGTAGCCCTTGAAGACGTTGACGCCCTTGACCTCGACCTCGCCATCGTCGGCGAGGCGGACGGAGACGCCAGGCAGAGGTGGTCCGACCGTGCCGATCTTGAACTGGTCTGCCAGGTTCACCGTCGTTGGTGCTGTGGTTTCCGTGAGACCGTAGCCTTCCAGGATCTTGATCCCCAGGCTGTGATAGAAGTGGCCGAGGCGCTTGCCGAGTGGCGCCGATCCCGACACCGCGTACGTCACGTTGCCACCCAGGGCGGCGCGCAGTTTGCTGTAGACGAGCCGGTCGAACAGCGCAAACTGGAGCTTGAGCCCCAGCGGCACCTTCCCGGCGTCGAGAGCCTTCGAATGGTCGATCGCGACATCGGCAGCCCTGCGGAAGATGGCACCCTTGCCGCCCGCCTCGGCCTTCTGCTCCGAGGAGTTGTAGACCTTCTCGAAGACGCGCGGTACAGCGAGGAGGAAGGTGGGCTTGAACGAGGCGAGTGACGGCAGCAGTTGGCGCGTGTCCGGCTGGTGGCCGACGCGCACTCCAGCGTGAACCGCGAGCACGGCGATGAACCGCGCGAAGATGTGTGCCGTCGTGATGAAGAGCAGGGTGGATGCGCCCGGCGCGTGCACGACCTGGGTCAGCGCGACGGCGGAGTTACGGCAGGTTTCGACGAAGTTCGCGTGCGTCAGTACGCAGCCCTTCGGCTTGCCCGTTGAACCGGAGGTGTAGATCAGCGTGCTGATGTCGTCGCCACGGGCGATGGTGCGCCGGCGTTCGATCTCTTCGTCCGGCACGTCGATGCCAGCGGCCGCGAGCTTGTCGAGGTCGCCCAGGTCGATCTGCCACACGTGGCCGATGAGGGGAAGGTCGGGGTGAACCTCATCGAAGCGTGCGAAGTGATCTGCGGTCTCGAGCAGGATCGCAATGGCGCCGGAGTCGCTCAGGTTCCACTGGACCTGGCTCGGCGAGGATGTCTCGTAAACGGGAACCAGGA
>JAUZGC010000163.1 GCA_030840105.1 Microbacteriaceae bacterium | reverse complement strand
ACAAGCCAGACGTCATCCTGGACAACCAATTCGGTACGGACCCCGGATACTTCCTCAAGCAGCTTCGCGCCACCGGATCGACCGTGCCGGTAATCGGGTCTGACTACCAGCCCGACTTGGCCCAGATTGTCGGGTCTGGCATCGACGGGTACACGTTTGCCAACGATTTCTTCCCGGCGACCGCCCCCGCAAACGATTGGGCAAAGTATTTCGTCGACACGTACAAAGAGGCATACCCCTCCGACGGCAATCCATCGTTCTATTCCGCGAACTACTACGAAGACACTTTCGTCTTGTGGCAGGTCATACAGCGCGTCATAGCCAAGAAAGGCGACGTCAACAATCCCGATACGCTTCTCGCCGCGTTCAAGGCGGATCCCTCGTATCCCTCGCTCTATGGCCCTGGAAATGGAAAGCCTTACGGCACCATTTCGTTCGACCCGACCACCCATTCGGTAGCTGCTCGCGGCATGGGCGTCTACCAGTATCAAGCGGCCAGCAAGTCCTTCAAGACACTGTCAGAGTTCGGGCTGGGCGGTTCGAACTTCAAGCTCGATCAGTGAAGCACCTGTGGTTGTGGGGCGGCGACACGCCCGCCCCACAAACCTCACGGAGAGGCGCAACAAACTCGTGGACCTAACCCTGCTACCCCAGCTTCTCATTACGGGGCTTGCGGCCGGGGCACCCCTGGCCGTGCTCGGCCTGGGAATATCCTTCATTTTGAACGTAGCGAATCGATTTCATTTCGCCTACGCCGTCACAATAACCCTCGGCGGGTTTGTGTCCGCGGTCCTCACCCAGAACCTCGGAGTGCCGCCGGTTCTCAGCCTGCTGGCGGCTGCACTAGTCACAGGACTTTTCGGTGTCGCGACGGAGGTCTTCATCTATCGACCGCTTGCAAAGCGGCCAGGCAACGCAGCCTTGCTTTCTATTTTCATCAGTGCTTTGGGGCTGACGCTGGCCCTTGAGGCCGTGATCCAGGTCGTGTTCGCCCGCCAAGCGTCCGCAATCGGCTTCCCTCTCGTTCAGGACAACCCCATCCCATTGGGTCTTGGCTTGCGGACGAGCACACTCGACGTGATCAGTGTCGTGGTCTTCGGAGGCCTGTCAGCGATCGCCGTGATCGTGCTTCGGTACACCCGAATCGGTCAGATCGTGCGTGGAGTGCGCGGTAACCCGATGATGGCACGAGCGGTGGGAATTCGACCCGACACGGTCTACGTGTGGATCTTTCTCGTCGCATCGGCCGCGGCCGGTGTGGTCGGTGGATTCATGGCTGCGCGTTATGCCGCAACTCCCGGAATGGGATACAACCTGCTTTTTTCATCGTTCGTCGTAGCGTTCCTGGCTGGAACCCGAGCACCAGCATTGCGCATCGTCATCGTCGGCTTGGGACTGGGCGTCGTCCAGGTGGTCAGCACACTGTTCATTCCACCGAATCTGACGAACCTCGTGGTCTTCGGAATTCTCTTCGTGTACCTCGTGCTCAAGGGCCTCGGCTTCTTCAGGATGTTCGGCACGGCCGGAAGGGCTTGAAATGGAATATTGGTTCACCTATCTTGACCAGGCGCTCATCTACAGCATGCTCGCCGTGTCGCTCAATATCCTGCTTGGCTTCTCCGGAATATCGTCGGTGGGATCTGCAGCTTTTGCAGCGATTGGCGGTTACACCACCGCGCTTCTGACCTTGAATGCCGGATGGGACCCGATTGCTGCGCTGTGCCTCTCGGTAGTGGCAGGCGCTGTCGCCGGAATTGTTGTCAGCGCACCAATCCTCGCGTTGGCGGACGAGTATGTCATGTTGCTGACGATGTCGCTTTCCATCCTCGTCATCACCATCACCTCTGGTACGAACGAACTTGGGGGCCAGCAAGGGATTGTTGGCTTGCCCTTCCCGACCATTGCAGGACGAGAGCTGTTCAAACCGTCAGACTTCGTTCCCTTTCTGATCGGGATCGCAATCATTGTCGCCCTCATCTGCTGGCGTATCGGCGAATCGCCATTCGGTCGAGTGTTACGCGCCACGAGGGACGACGAGCTCGGGGTGAAATCACTCGGCAAATCCACCTTCGCTACGAAGATGTTCGTCTTCTCGGCGATGTGCGCGCTCACCGCTCTCGCCGGTTCACTGCTTGTACTTTTCAACGGAATCGCATCGCCCTCCCTGTTTTCACTCAACGAAACGCTTCTCATTTTCGCGATGGTCATCGTGGGAGGACTGTCGTCGATCCCCGGATCAGTTGTGGGCGCCTTCCTCATCATCGCTGTCTCCCCGATCCTCGAAACCACGCTGAATGTGTCGGCGGATGACTCCGCTCGAATTCGCCCCATCGTCTTCGGAATCGTGCTGATACTGATTGTGCGATTCCGCCCCCAGGGAATTGTCAAAGAACACCACAAGGTGCCAAGAACAGTCTCGGAGAAGGCTAAGACCCTCGCTCAGCTTGGCGTCTCCGAGAGAGTTCAGGTGCCCATTCACGACGCAGAATCGCAATCCGCAGCGGAGAGACCACCAGTCGTGCTGCAGGTGAGTTCCCTCTCGAAGCGCTTCGGAGGCGTTGTAGCGGTTGACGGTCTGACACTCCAGCTTCGTCAGGGCGAAATCACCGCGCTGGTCGGAGCAAATGGCGCCGGAAAGAGTACTGTGTTCAACCTCATCACAGGAGCCATTCGGCCAGACGCGGGCGAAGTGCTCCTGGACGGCGAAGACATCACCCGCCAGAGCCCTCAGGCCGTAGCGCGAAAAGGGATGGTGAGGTCCTTCCAGGACCTTCGCATCTTCCCGGAGCTCACTCCTCTTGAGAATGTGATGCTCGCTGGCCGAAACCGACCCGGCGAAAACCCCGTGGCGCTGTTTCTCGCGCCTCGAAGCGTTTCCAGGCGCGATCGCCAGTTGGCAAGCGAGGGATTGGCCTGGCTTGAGTTCGTGGGCATCGAGCCCACGTTGAAAGTCAACGCTGGCTCTCTGGCGTTTGCCCAACAAAAGCAAGTGGCATTCGCGCGAGTCCTGGCCACAAAAGCGAACATCTTCCTGCTCGACGAACCGTTGTCGGGAATCGAGGGAAGCGCGGTGGACGAAATGTTGTCGCTGATCGAAAAGATACGAGAATCCGGACGCACGATTTGTGTCGTCGAGCACAGCATTCAAGCGATCAGCCGGCTGGCGGATTGGGCCTACTTCATGGAGACAGGAAAAGTCACAGCGGAGGGCACAATTCATGAACTCTTGGCGGACCAACGACTGACGGAGGCCTATTTTGGTAGTGCAAACTGACCCGCGCATCTCGCACGACGCACCTGAAGCGGATGCACCACGGTTGGAGCTTGCGGGACTTGGCTCTGGCTATGGGAACAAAAAGGTTGTGTTCGATGTCTCGCTCGCAGTAGAGAGGTCGAAAATTGTGGCCCTGCTCGGTCACAACGGTGCCGGAAAGACCACGACCATGGCTGCGACAGTGGGCTTGGCTGGGCTGAAGACCGGGCGGGTGAAGATCGACGGTCGGGACATGTCCAACGCGACAGCGCGCCAGAGAGTCGAAGCAGGTCTCGCGTACGTTCCGTCCGACAACTTCGTCTTTGGCGACCTCACTGTGGCTGAGAACCTGTCCCTTGGGGGTCTTACCGAACGAAACGCCGCAACCAGGAAGAGGCGCCAGGAGTGGATCTTCAACCGATGGAGCATCTTGGCCGAACGTTCGAGCCAGCTGGCAGGCACGATGTCTGGCGGCCAAAGACGGATGCTCAGTCTCGGGATTGCCTTGATGTCGTCTCCAACGCTCTTGTTGCTCGACGAACCTTCGCTCGGGTTGGCTCCAAATATCGTCGACAAACTGTTTCAAGACCTGCGAAGCCTTGCCGACGAGGACGGCCTCGCCGTGTTCATCATCGAGCAAAGCGTCGCAAAGGTCCTGGCAATCGCTGACGAGGCATACGTGATGCGATCCGGACACATCATCGCTCATGAGAGTGCCCGAGACTTAGCAGCTCGTGAATCTCTGTGGGACCTGTTCTAGGAAAGTTGAAGGCCATTCGGCCGCGAGGAGGACAATTTGAACGGCAAGACAGTTATCGTCACAGGTGCCGGCGGGGGCCTCGGCAAAGGCATCGCGCAACGGCTGGCGCAGGACGGCTTCAGCGTTGCGGTCACTGACGTGGATTCGCTCGCCGCAGAGTCGGCGGCAGCGGGCATCCGTGATTCTGGCTACGATGCAAGCGCTTACGTCCTCGACGTGTCAGACGCCGCCAGCGTCACCGACGTGATCGCGACGATTGCTGAAACTGAAGCACCGCTGTACGGGCTAGTGAATAACGCCGGAATCGGGCGAGCGACCCCATTCCTGGAGCTTCAGTTGAAGGATTGGGAGCGAGTATTCGCCGTCAATTCGACCGGCGCGTTCCTGATGAGTCAGGCAGTACTCCCGCATCTGCTGGATCGCGGCGAGGGCGTGATTCTCAACATATCTTCCATCGCCGGCAAGGATGGGTTTCCTTTGTGGGTGCATTATTCGGCCACGAAGCACGCAATCATTGGGCTCACGAGAGGTCTCGCGCGCGAATTCGGTCCGCAGGGTATCCGCGTAAACGCGCTCTGTCCAGGAGCCATAAAGACAGCGATCTGGGGTTCTGAAGCCCAGGCAACCGACGATCCTGACACTGTTTTCGATCTTCTGGCATCCAGGACAGCCCTGGGGCGTGGACAGAGCGTCGAAGACATCGCCTCGGCCGCGTCATTCCTTCTAGGACCGGAATCATCGAACATCACCGGTGTTGCACTCAGCGTCGACAGCGGCCTCAACTTCTCCTGAGGACTAATCATGACAGCTACCTCCAGCTCCACGATGTATCGAAGCATCTGGACCGATCTAGCCCAGGTCGAGTTCTCCCAGGGCTTCCTTGACGCCAAGGGTTACCGTACTCGCTACCTTCACTCGGGTAACGAGAGCTTGCCGCCGCTCCTCTTGCTGCACGGCATCTCCGGTCACGCGGAAGCCTATGTTCGTAACCTCGCCAGTCATGGAGAACATTTCGACACCTGGGCGATCGACTTCATCGGCCATGGTTATAGCGCCAAGCCGAAGCATCCGCTGGAGATCAAGCATTACGTGGACCACGTGCTCCGCTTCTTGGACACCATTGGTGCAGAGAAGGCAGCGATTTCCGGAGAGTCGCTCGGCGGCTGGGTTGCAGCGCGATTGGCCATAGATCATCCCGATCGGGTCGCGCGGATCGTGCTCAACACTATGGGGGGCACCATGGCCAACCCGCAAGTGATGGAGCGGCTGTACACCCTCTCGATGGAGGCGGCGGAAGACCCGAGCTGGGAGCGTGTGCGGGCCCGACTCGAGTGGTTGATGGCTGATCCCGCCATGGTGAATGATGACCTCATCCGCACCCGGCAGGCGATCTTCCAACAACCGGAGTGGCTTGTCGCCTGCCAGATGAACATGGCTCTTCAAAACCCCGAAATCCGCGCGCGCAACATGCTCAGCGACGCAGATCTGGCCTCAATTCAGGCCGAAGCCCTGGTGATCTGGACGACGAAGGATCCGTCTGGCCCGGTCGACGAAGCGAAGCGAATTGCCAGCCTCATTCCACATTCCACCCTCGCGGTCATGGAGAACTGCGGTCATTGGCCACAATTCGAAGACACGCCCACGTTTGACCGCATCCACCTTGGATTTCTCCTTGGGCGCGTCGGAAAGGAGTCATCATGACCGTCGCCGTGCTTGCCATGTCTCACAGCCCGCTACTCGAGTTCACCGATCCGCCCCCTGAAGTCAAGGAGTCGGTTGAAGTGGCTTTCGACACAGCTCGATCTTTCGTGTCGGAGTACAACCCTGACCTTGTTGTCAACTTCGCGCCGGACCACTACAACGGATTCTTCTACGACATCATGCCGCCGTTCTGTATCGGGTTCCAGGCTGACAGCGTCGGCGATTATGGTAGCCAGGCCGGCCCACTCGATGTGCCTGCGGATCTTGCTCGTGAGCTGGCAGAATTCGTACTCGGCAAGGGTGTCGACCTCACCATTTCATTGCGGATGGAGGTGGATCACGGTGCAGTCCAGCCCATCGAGCTCATGTTCGGCGATCTTGCAGCTCGGCCGCTGATTCCCGTGTTCGTCAATTCGGCCGCGCCTCCGTTCTGTCCGGTTTCGCGTATTCGACGCTTAGGCGAGGCGGTCGGCCAGTTCTTCGGCAACTCAGACAAACGTGTTCTGTTCATTGCGTCGGGGGGCCTGTCGCATGATCCTCCGATTCCGCAAATCGCTACCGCCACCGCCGAGCAACGTGCGTTGCTTCTCGGTGGGGGAAGGCACCTCACGGGAGAGGCTCGCGATGCGCGCCAGAGGCGGATCATCGACGCGGCTCGATCATTCGCTGCGGGGACGGCCGAGTTTCAGGATCTCGCGCCAGAGTGGGACGAGACCTTTCTCGACATCATTGAACGCGGGGAGCTGTCGACGTTCGACGGGTGGGAACCAGCGTGGATGACCCAAATAGCCGGCAACTCGTCGCACGAGGTACGCACCTGGATCGCAGCATATTCCGCGCTTGCAGCACACGGAGAGTACGAGGTGACCTACCGGTATTACCGGCCCATCAGGGAGTACATCGCAGGGTTTGCGGTGACAACTGCCGTGTCACTTGGGTAGCTTCGCGCCGCTGTTGCTCAGCTGATCAGCTCGGGCTACGAGGCACTCGTACAGGGTATTCATTGGCGCGTCAGCCGTTGCGACTCCGAGCTGCTGCGCGATGAACGCTCCGTCAACCGTCGCCAACATCATGGCTGCAAATTCGCCCGAGTGTCGTTCGGGTTCGTCAATCCCCAGCTCTGTGAGCCACGGCAGGAAAGCAAGGCTGAGACGTTCAAGAGCGAGCGCGCGCACGCTGAGGCTGATGTCGCGGGCTGAGCTCTCAGCCTCGTCGAGCAGAGAGAGACTCAGATGCAGGCGAAGGAAGTCAGGTCGCTCTGTGATCATGCCCGTGTTGGAATCAAACCATTGCTTGAATCGTTCGGCTTCACTCCCTTTGAAGGTGTCCAAGCCTGGCATCCGGTCAAAAAACCGTTCGGCCCCCCGAATCATTACAGCTGCGATTAGCCCCGCCTTGCTTCCAAAGTGCCAGTAGACCGACCCGACAGGCAGCCCGGACGCGCGACAGATGTCTGCGATGGACGTAGAGTCAATCCCCTTGCCTGCCATGAGCACCTCTGCCGCATCAAGGATGTCTTCTCGGCCTGGTGTTCGAGTGCGATTCGATGTCCGCGTCAAAACGTCCCCGCCTTCTGGCGATGTCCCAGGTCATTCAACACATGAAACGCCCTCGAAAGGATGCCCTCAATCGAGGTCTGCTGGACGCTCGGAGCGTCGATCGTCGTCATTGACCGTTCTTTCGTTTCAAATTGAGTTCGCGCTTGAGTCTAGATTGATCGTTCTAGATTGATCAAGCTAGCACGGAGCGTTTAGTCCCGGCAGAAGCGATATTAAGAATTTCATGCGAGTGATGTGTCGGATGCCGTATGCATTTCGATTCTTCTCGCAACGGGATACGGGTCAATCCGCTGAACCATTCAGCGGAACGCGGGAGCGATATTAGGCATCCTCGACGAACCACGGCCTGCTGACAAGGCTTCCGGTGAGCGACATGAGACCGGCGATCAGTGCGAGGGCCAACACTGACCACGTCCAACCGCCACTCGCCAGATACAGGGCCTCGATGCCGAGTGGCCCCACGGCGGCGATCAGGAATCCGATTCCTTGGGTGAAGGAGGAAAGTTCTGCTGATCCCCGAGGGGTGCGGGCATGTTGTGCAATCATCGTCAGGGTCCAGGCGAAGCTCCCGGCTCCGACGCCGATGAGCACAGCCCACAGCCACGTCAGTGTCGTCGGCATGACCAGGATGCCGAGCCAGCCCAGAGCGGTGCTTGTGCCGAAGATGATTGGTGGCGCGGTTCGGTTGGACAGGTGTTTCATCGCCCATGGGAGCATCAGGGTCGCCGGTATCCCGGTGATCGTGAGAAGTCCCAACAGGGCGCCCGCTTCGCCGTCGGGGAGCCCGGCGTCGATCAGAATGGCTGGAAACCAGCCCAGTTGTGCATAGGCCTGAGCTGAAACGAGTCCGAAGCACAGAGCGAGCTGCCATGATCTGGACTTACGCATGGTGGTGCCGTGGCGCACACCCGAATCCGGTTCCCCGCCCACATAACGGCTTCGAGCCATCAATCCGAGCCAGGGCAGAACGGAAACCAGCGAGACGGTCGCCCATGCACCCAGTGCAACCCGCCAGTTGTCCGTTTCACCGAAGACGAGGCCGCTCCCCAGGGCGCCGAGAGACGATCCTGCCACGACGGCCGCGCCGGCCAGGGCGTTGATGGATGGGAGCCGGTCGGGGAAGTACCTCTTGCCCGCGATCGGAAGGAGGACGTTCCCGACAGCTGTAGCGGCAAGGAGTGCGAGCGTCCAGACGACGAACGTGACCCGCTCGGGCGACAATGCCCGCCCGATGAGTGCGATGGTGATGACGGCCAGGACGGCGATGCCCGTGAGTTGCACCCCCACGCGGGAGATGATGCGGCTGGCGAGCAGGCCGACGAGGGAGAAGCACACGACGGGGGCGGTTGTCACGATCGCCGCCGTGATCTCGGTCATGCCGAATTCGGAGCGCAAGGTGGTGAGCACCACACCGACACTGCTGATTCCCAGCCGCATTGTGAGTGCGAACAGGACGATTGCTGAACCGGCAAGAATTGCGGTGAGACGGAGGTGAGCAACGGAGGTCATCGCAGGACCGCGGTAGCCACTCCGAAACCGGCGATCCAGGTGCGGACGCTATGCGACATCGTCAGAAGTGCCTGCTGCATCACAGGTCCTTCTCTAGCGGTCGAG
>JAUZGC010000150.1 GCA_030840105.1 Microbacteriaceae bacterium | reverse complement strand
GCACCCAGCCCGGACGAGAAACGCGCCTGGCCACCCGTCGGCAGCACGTGGTTCGAGCCGGCGAGGTAATCGCCGAGGCTCACCGGGGAGTGCGGGCCGATGAAGATCGCGCCGGCATTCTCGATCGTCGCGAGTACGGCATCCGGGTCGACGGTCTGGATCTCCAGGTGCTCCGGCCCGTACGCATTGCTGAACGCGGCAGCGGCCTGGAGGTCGTCGACGAGGACGATGGCCGACTGCTGACCCGCAAGCGCGGCGCCGACGCGCGTGACGTGGCGCGTCGAGGCAGCGAGTCGCTCCACTTCGGAGCGCACGCGCTCCGCGAGATCGGCACTGTCGGTCACGAGAATCGCGGCGGCAGCCTCATCGTGCTCGGCCTGGCTCAGCAGGTCTGCGGCGACCAGGGTCGCGTCAGCGGCCCCATCCGCAATCACGAGGATCTCGGTCGTTCCCGCCTCGGAATCGATGCCCGCCTGGCCGCGGACGACACGTTTCGCTGCGGCGACGTAGATGTTGCCTGGGCCGGTGATGACCTGCACCGGGTCCAGGCCGATCTCTTCGATTCCCCAGGCAAGCGCTCCGATCGCACCGGCGCCGCCCATCGCGTACACCTCATCGATACCGAGAAGGCCGGCAGCGCCGAGGATCGTGGGGTGCACTCCCCCGCCGAACTCCTTTTGCGGTGGGCTGGCCAGCGCTATCGACGCAACGCCTGCAACCTGCGCGGGCACGGCGTTCATCACGACGCTCGACGGATACACGGCTTTGCCGCCTGGGACGTAGAGGCCAGCCCTCGCGACAGGCTGCCAGCGCTGCACAATCGACGCACCCGGTTCGATCTCTGTCACGAGTGCGGGGGGAACCTGTGCTGCCGTGGCCTTGCGCACGCGGTCGATGGCTTCCTCGAGTGCCTCGCGCACGTCTGCCGGAAGGGCATCGACAGCAGCAGCAATTTCAGCGGCGGGGACGCGGATGTCGCGCGGCCGCACGCCGTCAAAGCGCTCGGCCTGGTCATCGAGCGCAGCCCGACCCTCATTCTTCACGGCATCGATCAGCTCAGACGCGACATGAAGCGCAACAGAGACGTCGACAACGGGGCGAGGAATGAGGGTGCGGAAGTCGGCGCGGCTAGGCTGGACTCCACGGAGATCAATGGTCTGGATCATGGCCCGCCCAGCCTATCCGCTCGGCCCGTCAGCCGGGATTCGTATCGAGCCAAGGGAATATCCGCGTGGGCGCACGTGATTGATGCAAACGTATGAACGATTCAGCCCTCCCCCCAACACAGACAAACGCGAGCCCTGTCGCCAGCGACGATCTGGCCGGAACGCCACGAGACCTTGCGGCGTTCAAACATGCGTTCCGTCGCCACGCAGCGGGTGTCGCCATCGTCACAGCGCTCCAGTCGGACGGGACGCCGGTGGGCTTTACCGCGACGTCCCTCGCCTCGCTCTCGGCCGTACCTCCCCTCGCCACCTTCAACATGGCCCGTACGGCAAGCGCCTGGCCGGCCATTGCCGAAACGGAGCGCGTCGTCATCCACATCCTCGGCGCCCGTAATCGCGCCGTCGCGGAGAAGATGTCGGGCGAGCAGAGCCAGCGGTTCGTCGGCGACCACTGGTACCCGGGGCCACACGGGCTGCCAGTCATCAGGGATGTGACGAGTTGGATGGTCGGACGCATCACGGTGCGCGCCAACGTGCACAGCAGCGCCGTCGTCATCGTGCAGATCGAGGAAGGCGGCATGGGCGAGGACGACGTCCCCCTGCTGTACCACGAGCGCACCTACCTCACCCTGGGCAACCCCGCGTAGTTCGATCGTGCCGGTTGAGTAACGCGCCTGTGTCGGTTGAGTAGGCCGCCCGCGGCCGTATCGAAACCCGATTTCGATACGCTCGTCGCGCTACTCAACCACCAGGAAGCTAGCCGAGGCAGTTGGGGCCGAGAAGGCCCTTGAGCTCGCCGTAGAGGTCCGCCGTGACCTGGACAGGAAACGGCACTTCGAAAACGCGCGCGACATTGGCCTTGATCAGGCGTAGTCGTACCTCGTTGTTCCCGGCATGTCGGATCAGGACGTCGTTCAGCGCCTTGACCGTATCGGTCGTTGCTCGCTGGTCGGCGAGCGAGATCACGAGCGGGCCGGAGCCGAGGCTCTGGCCGAGATCCGGCGTGAACAGGTTGAACGCGTGCAGGTTCATGCCGTCGTCACGCATGCTCACCCGGCCGCGGATGACGACGATCGAGTCGCCGACGAGGGCGGGCGCGAACTCCTGGTAGGCCTTCCCCATGAACATGACGGTCATCTCGCCGCCGAAATCCTCGACCTGGATCAGCCCGTACTGGTTGCCCGAATTCTTCGCCGTGCGGTGTTGCACGCTCGTGACAAGGCCCGCGATCGTGACCGTGTCGCCATCCTGTGTCGATTCGGATGCCATGATCTCGGCGATCCCGGCGCTCGCGTGCTTCGCGAGTTGGAGCTCGAGTCCGGCAAGCGGGTGGTCGGAGACGTAGAGTCCGAGCATTTCGCGTTCGAACGCCAGCTTGTCCCGCTTTGCCCACTCCGGCCGATCCGGCACCTGCTGGGCAGCGTTCGGTTCGTCCCACAGGCTGTCGAAGTCGAAGCCGACCTGCCCGTGCGCCGCCGCCCGCTTGACGCTGACAGCCGACTCGATGGCATCCTCGTGCACCTCGACGAGCGCGCGCCGCGTCGGCCCCAGCGAGTCGAACGCCCCAGCCTTGATCAGGGACTCGATGGTCCGCTTGTTCGCGACGTGGATCGGAACTTTGGCCAGGAAGTCGTGGAACGTCTCGAAGCGCCCCTTCTCCTCGCGCGCCTGCCTGATGCCGTCGACGACGTTGGTCCCGACGTTGCGAACCGCGCCGAGCCCGAATCGGATGTCGTTTCCGACGGCCGCGAAGAAACCGATCGACTCGTTCACATCGGGGGGCAGCACCTTGATGCCCATCCGCCTGCACTCGTTGAGGTAGACGGCGAGCTTGTCCTTGGAGTCGCCGACGCTCGTCAGCAACGCCGCCATGTATTCGGCCGGATAGTGCGCCTTGAGATAGGCCGTCCAATACGAAACGACGCCGTAGGCGGCGGAGTGCGCCTTGTTGAACGCGTAGTCGGAGAACGGGAGCAGGATGTCCCAGAGCGTCTTCACGGCCGCTGCCGAGTAGCCATTCGCCGCCATGCCGGCGGAGAAGCCCTCGAACTGCTTGTCCAGCTCGGATTTTTTCTTCTTGCCCATCGCGCGGCGCAGCAGGTCGGCCTGCGCAAGCGTGAAGCCCGCGAGCTTCTGCGCGATCGACATCACCTGCTCCTGGTACACGATCAGGCCGTACGTGCCGCCGAGAACCTCGGCGAGCGGCTCCTCGAGCGAGGGGTGGATCGGAGTGATCTTCTGCAAACCGTTCTTGCGCAGCGCATAGTTGGTGTGCGA
This sequence comes from Microbacteriaceae bacterium, assembly GCA_030840105.1. Classification (GTDB taxonomy): domain Bacteria; phylum Actinomycetota; class Actinomycetes; order Actinomycetales; family Microbacteriaceae; genus JAUZGC01. The sequence continues at coordinate 2,879 of JAUZGC010000150.1, read as the reverse complement.
GTCCGCGCCCATGGGGCCGGGCCGGTAGAGCGCGAGGACGGCCGAGATGTCCTCGAAGTTGTCCGGTTTCATGAGGCGCAGCAGGCCGCGCATCGGCCCGCCATCGAGCTGGAATACCCCGAGGGTATCTCCGCGCGCCAGCAGTTCGTACGCAGCCGTGTCATCGAGCTCGAGTTCCTCCAGAACGGGCCGGAATCCTCGGTTCGACTCGATGTTGTCGAGCGCGTCGTCGATGATCGTGAGGTTGCGCAACCCCAGGAAGTCCATCTTGATCAGCCCGAGCGCCTCGCACGCCGGGTAATCGAACTGCGTGACGATCTGGCCATCCTGCTCACGCTTCATGATCGGGATGATGTCGATCAGCGGGTCGGACGACATGATCACGCCGGCCGCGTGCACGCCCCACTGCCGCTTGAGATTCTCGATGCCCAGGGCCGTGTCGAAGACCGTCCTGGCCTCCGGATCGGAGTCGACGACGGCGCGGATGTCGGCCGCTTCCTTGTAGCGCGGGTGATCCTTATCGAAGATTCCCGTGAGCGGGATGTCCTTGCCCATGATCGCGGGCGGCATCGCCTTGGTGAGCTTCTCCCCCATGCCGAACGGGAAGCCGAGCACGCGGGAGGAGTCCTTGAGCGCTTGCTTGGCCTTGATCGTGCCGTACGTGACGATCTGGGCGACGCGCTCGTCGCCGTACTTCTCGGTCACATACCGGATGACCTCGCCGCGGCGACGGTCGTCGAAGTCGACGTCGAAGTCGGGCATCGAAACGCGATCGGGGTTCAGGAATCGCTCGAAGATGAGCCCGTGGCGCAGCGGGTCGAGGTCGGTGATGCGCATCGCATACGCCGCCATCGAGCCTGCGCCTGAACCACGGCCGGGGCCGACCCTGATGCCGTTCTCCTTCGACCAGTTGATGAAGTCGGCGACGACGAGGAAGTAACCCGGGAACCCCATCTGCACGATCACGCCGACCTCGTAGTTGGCTCGCTCCCTCACCTCGGCCGGGATGCCGTTCGGGTAGCGGAAGTCGAGGCCCTTCTCGACCTCCTTGATGAACCAGGTCTCCTCCGTCTCCCCGGCGGGAACCGGGAAGCGCGGCATGTAGTTGGCCTGCGTGTTGAACGCAACGTCGCACCGCTCGGCGATCAGAAGCGTGTTATCGCACGCCTCCGGGTGGTCCCGGAACAGGTGCCGCATCTGCTCGGCGCTCTTCAGGTAGAACTCGTCAGCGTCGAACTTGAACCGGTTCGGGTCGTCGAGCGTCGAGCCGGACTGCACGCAGAGCAGTGCCGCGTGGCTGGACGCGTCGTGCGCGTGCGTGTAGTGCAAGTCGTTCGTGGCGACGAGCGGCAGGTCGAGGTCTTTCGCGAGCCGCAGCAGGTCGGCCATGATCCTGCGCTCGATGCCAAGCCCGTGGTCCATGATCTCGGCGAAGAAATTCTCCTTGCCGAAAATATCCCTGAAGTCGGCAGCAGCCTTCCTCGCCTCGTCGTACTGGCCGAGCCGGAGCCTCGTCTGCACCTCGCCGCTCGGGCATCCCGTCGTCGCGATGAGCCCATCGGAATAGGTGCCGAGGATCTCGCGGTCCATCCGCGGCTTGAAGTAGTAGCCCTCCGTCGACGCGAGCGAGGAAAGCCGGAAGAGGTTGTGCATGCCGGCCGTGCTCGCCGAGAGCAGCGTCATGTGGGTGTACGAACCGGCTCCAGAGACATCGTCTTCGCCACCGTTCCCCCAGCGAACCCTCGTGCGATCCTGGCGCGCGGTGCCCGGCGTGAGATAGGCCTCCGTGCCGATGATGGGCTTGATACCGGCCTCCGTGGCCGTTTTCCAGAAGTCGTACGCGCCGAACACGTTTCCGTGGTCCGTGACCGCGACCGCGGGCATCCCCTGTTGCACCGCGGCCTCAATCAGCGGTTTGACGCGCGCCGCTCCGTCCAGCATCGAATACTCGCTGTGAACGTGCAGGTGTACGAACGAATCGCCACTGGAAGACACTGTTTCTCCGTCTACTGCAGGGGGTGGATCTTCAGCCTAATTCTCGCGGAGGACATCGAGTGCATGCTGGAGGTCGGCCGGATATTCGGATGAAAATGTGACGAGCTCGCCCGACTCCGGATGACGGAACGAGAGCTGCATGGCGTGCAGCCATTGCCTGGTCAGGCCGAGTCTCGCCGAGAGCGTCGGGTCTGCGCCGTACATGGCATCGCCGACGCACGGATGCCGCTGCGCCGCCATGTGTACACGGATCTGGTGCGTGCGCCCCGTCTCGAGGTGGACCTCCAGCAGGCTCGCCGCCGGAAACGCTTCGAGCGTCTCGTAGTGCGTGACGGACGCCTTACCGCTCGCGGTGACCGCGAACTTCCAGTCGGACTTCGGATGCCGCCCGATGGGTGCGTCGATCGTTCCGGAGAGCGGATCCGGGTGCCCCTGGACGACCGCGTGGTAGATCTTCTCCACCTCGCGATCGTGGAAGGCACGCTTGAGCGCCGTGTACGCGTGCTCGGACTTTGCGACGACCATGAGACCGCTTGTGCCGGCATCCAACCGATGAACGATGCCAGCACGCTCGGCAGCCCCCGACGTGGAAATCCGGTAGCCGGCCGCTGACAGGGCGCCGAGAACCGTCGGCCCGGTCCAGCCGACGGATGGATGTGCCGCCACGCCGACGGGCTTGTCGATCACGACAAAACTGTCGTCGTCGTACACGACCCTCAGGTCCGGCACGGCAATCGGGACGATCGTGACCTCTTCTTTGGGCGCCCAGGCGACTTCGAGCCAGCCGCCCGCGCGCAGCCGGTCAGACTTGCCGACAGTGACGCCATCGAGCGTCACCCCGCCGGCTTCCGCGATCTCCGCGGCGAAGCTGCGCGAGAAACCGA
>JAUZGC010000139.1 GCA_030840105.1 Microbacteriaceae bacterium | reverse complement strand
AATACGCCGTCCAGCCGTCGCCGGATGGCCTCGCCCAGGCCTTCATCATCGGCGAGGAATTCATCGGAGACGAGAGTGTGGCACTCGTGCTCGGCGACAACATCTTCCACGGTGCTGGGCTGGGCTCGTCGCTGCGGAACCACAGCGAGATCGATGGCGCGCTGATCTTCGCCTACCACGTGAGTAACCCGACTGCATACGGCGTCGTTGAGTTCGACGACGACTTCAAGGCGCTCTCGATCGAAGAAAAGCCTGCCATGCCCAAGAGCAACTACGCGGTTCCCGGCCTCTACTTCTACGACAACTCGGTCATCGAGATCGCCAAGTCGATCGAGCCGAGCGCCCGCGGAGAGCTGGAGATCTCCACCGTCAACGAACGCTACCTCGATGCAGGCAACCTGCAGGTGCAGGTGCTCGACCGCGGCACCGCCTGGCTCGACACGGGAACGTTCGAGTCGATGATGCAGGCCTCCGAGTACGTGCGCGTGATCGAAGACCGCCAGGGCTTCAAGGTCGGCTGCATTGAGGAGATCGCCTGGCGCGCGGGCTGGATCGACGACGAGCAGTTCGCCACGCTCGCGAAGCCACTCGTCAAGAGTGGGTACGGTGCCTACATGGCGGCACTGCTCGAAAAATAGCTTTCCGAAAGGACATCAAGCGTGGTTGAGGACAAGATGACGACGGAATCAGCAATTTCGATCCGAGGGCGCGAGGAATGGCTGAGTCCGGCGTCGTACTGGATGCCAACCCATTTCACGATCACAGCGTGGATGGAGCACGCCCCGTTCGCGTCCTGGATCGTGGACGCACTCCAGCCCCGGTCGATCGTGGAACTCGGCACGCACTGGGGCTATTCGTATTTCGCGTTCTGTGAGGCCGTGAAGCGACTGGGGCTCGACACACGTACCTACGCGCTCGATACGTGGGCGGGAGAAGAACACGCCGGAGTGTACGGCGAAGAAGTCTTCGACTATGTCAGCGCGGTCAACCGAACCGAGTACGCCGATTTCTCGACCCTGATTCGTGGCTACTTCGACGACTCCCTCGACAAGATCGAAGACGGATCTGTCGACCTTCTGCACATCGATGGACGGCATCGACTCCCGGATGTCACGCACGATTTCGAGTCGTGGGTGCCGAAGCTGTCGAGCCGCGCGGTTGTCCTCTTCCACGACATCGCTGAGCATCAAGAGGACTTCGGAGTATGGGAGTTCTGGGAGGGTGTCTCGCAGAGGTACCGCTCATTCGCCTTCGAGCACAACCACGGCCTGGGTGTTCTCGGCGTGGGGGCTGATCTCCCGGGGGCCATGGAACGCTTCTTCGACGCGGCCGAGTCGTCCCCGGAGGCGGTGCGCGCGACGTATGAGCGGCTCGGCGGAGCGGTTTCCGAGCTCGCCTCGGTCTACAGCCGCCCCGCGGAGCTTCAGCACGAACTGAACCAGTTGAGAGCCGAAATCGACCGGGAGGCACGCGTTCCCGGGCTGGATGCGCGCATCGTCGACCTTCAGAATCAATTGGATGCGGTTCACAGCAGCACGAGCTGGAAGGTCACTCAGCCGATTCGCACGTTTGTATCGCGTATTCGCTCGGGCCGCTGAACCACCCAACGCGCCGGCAACTACGGAGCATGCAACGACGACGCCTGCAACGACGGCGCCTGCAGCCGGAGGACAATATCTTCCATTGTCGCCCGTATGCCGGCTGGAAGGGGAGTCAGTTCACGCTCGTCAAGGTCTGCCCAGGTTGTCGACAAGACGCGGAGATCGTGGGCTTGCATCGACGCAGATGGAGAAGATCCGAGCATGACGTGAGGATGTCCCTTGGCCAGCGTCCTGAAATGCCCGAGCAAGGTCGCGATCGTCGTGCCCTGACCTGAGGCCAGAATCTTGGTGCGCCTCGACCCCGCAGGCTCTTCGGAGAGTCGCTGCATTGCGTCACAGATGAGCTCCGCGCAATCGGATACGTAAATGTAGTCGCGGACGGTCTCTAGGGAGACATAGATGGATGCCGGGGACGGGGAGTACTGTGCGCGGGCGAGCTGTGAAATCAAGCCTTGCATCTTGTCAAGTCGTTGCCCGGGTCCGTAGAGGTTTGCAATTCGCCCATTAAGGACGCGAACGCCCGACGAGCTCAGCTCGGCGACCGCCCGTTCTGCTTTGAGCTTGTACCTGCCGTAGGGCGAGAGCGGATTGGGATTCGTCTGTTCTGTGAACGGCGGATTCGTCGAACCGCCATAGATGCCCCCGACCGAGGACGAGTAGAAGAGGCTTCCCAGGTGCCCGAGACCCCTGGCCTGGACACATCTCTCGATTTCCGTGACAACGAGTTGTAGCTGGCCCAGTTCGTGCTCTAATTGTGCGACCGTGCTTGCCGTTACAGCCGCCCCTGCCGCCCAGAACACGGCCCACGTTCCGTCGTCCTGTTCGGCACGTTCCAGCAAGCGATCCATATTCGCAGAGACGGCAGCCCCAAAAGCGTCGTCGTCTGCCCATGGCAGTCGACTTTCCTCCAGACTCGTCCAACCGGATCGAGAACGCAGGGCTTGCACGATCGAGGTGCCCAGAAGTCCGCCCGAGCCGATCACCCAGGCAGTGGTCATTGCAGTGGACTTCCGTGGCGACGCCCCAGAGGGCCATTCGCGGGGTCGCTGGTTATGAGATACGGGGGCTTTCCCATTGCCATGTTCACGCTGACGCCGATGTACTCGGCGATGATGCCGAGAGAGAAGAGAACCGCGCCAGACGACAGCGACACGACGACGATCGTCGATCCCCACCCGGCGGGCGTGTTGTCACCGATGAAATGCGAGACGAGAATCACGGCGGTCAGCCCGACACCGAATGCCGCGAAGATGACACCGATCAGGCTCACAATGCGCAGCCCACGAGTGCCATTCGAGAGCACCATTCGCCAGAAGTGTGACAGCAGCCGGCGTCGGGAATAGCCGGACTGACGCTGGTCTCCTTCGCCGCGAAGCGTCACCGGACAGGTGGCGGAGCGTCCGACGATCCAGCCAAGTGCAACATCCAAATAGACCCCGGAACCCGCGTACGCGGCGACGCTCCTGCCAACGCTTCCGAGCATCAACCGGAAGCTCTGGTAGTCGGGGGCGTTGACGTTACCAAAGATCTTGGTGAGGAGCCATTTTGCAGACTTCGATGCGGCATTGCGGACGACGCCATGCGGAGCCGGATTCGTGGGCTTTGCATAGACGAGGCCTGCGCCCTCGCGCATTGCAGTGTCAAGCATGGCAAGGATGTACCGGGGGTCGTGTTGACCGTCCTCGTCGACCGTCACGATCCACTCGCTCCCTGAGGAGGCCATGCCCGCAAGCGTCGCAGCGTGCTGGCCGAAATTGCGGCTCAGCCAGATCGGTCGGACAAAAGCGTACCGTTCGCTGAGCTCATGAATGACGCGCGGTGAATCGTCGTTCCCGTTGTCGTATACGAGAAGGACCTCTTTGACGACCAGGTCGTATCCGTCAGGAGTGCGGGTGGCAACGGTGAGCGTCTCGATCTCGCTGACGATACCGGCGAGCGTTTTTTCGCCGCCATACACGGGGATCACGACTGAAACGGTGTGGGGCACCTGTTCGAGCTCGGAGGGGTTCACCACAGTTGTTGACCTTACCATCAGCGGACTGCAGTCTTACGACGCCACATGGGCCAGGAATTGGGCAACAAGATCCGATTCGAAATGCACGTGCGAGATCACCAGGGGCGCCTGCGCTCCGTCGATCGACGAAGACACCGTGATGGTGTTATCCCCGGGCGGCACGTTCATGTGCACGCTGAGGTTGCCGGCACCATTCGTGATCGGAACCGTGTGTCGCGACCCATCGGGAAGCGTGACAACCGCGGTTCCGGTCTGGCTGTTATTGACGATGAGCATCGAGAGCGTGCCGTGCGCGGATGATTTGGCCGGGTTTACGAGAGTCATCCGGGGCGCCGGTTTGGTGCTTGTTCCTCCCCAGACGCGCTGGGTCGTCACTGTGGGATTGAAGTCGGGTGCCATATACGGCATCACCGGGTCGGTGAGATTGGAAGCGACGGCCCGCAATTCTCCCGTGGAGACGTTCGCTAAGAGCGCCGCGCGGGATTTCCGAATGTCAAAAAACACCCAGCGGCTGCTCGAACTCACCATGGGCTTTTCACCCAGGGATGCACTCAAGGACGAAATCAGGCTCCTTCCTTGATCGTCGTATGCATAGGTGTCGAGCAGGATGCCTGACATGTTGGCCGCCGCGGCGAGCGTCACCATCTGCGGCGTGTCATACTGCGACACCTGGTCCGGCCAGTCGGCGGCGGGCCTGCCCTTGATGCCTCCGGCAGTCCACCGGATCGTGCTCGTGTGCAGAAACGGTATCAACTCGTCATTGCCGAGCGTCCCATTCGGCGCCGAATCTTCCGGGAACCGGATGTATGGCAATTGCAGGACCATTGACTGTGCGGGAAGGTCGCCTTGGAGCGCAGCGAAGAACCGCTGATCCGCAGTGTAGGTACCCTGTGCCTGCAGAGTTTTCGAGGATGCGTTGAACGGCGTTTGGTCGATGAAACCCACGACGACGAGGATCCCGGCAATCGCCGTTGCGACCACCCGGCGGGTGGTGACGATGCTGAACGGCTTTCGGCCTCGTAGCTTGTCGGAGATCCGCCAGATGGCTCGATCGAGCAGTAGGCCGACGATCGCGAGGCAGAGCATCGACATCACGATGGCGATGCGGTTCCAGCCGCGCATATCCGGAGTCACGTATGAGATGAGCGTTGAAAGCCCTCCGACCGTCCCGAACAGGAAAGCGACGAAAAGCAGCGACGAGAGCTCAGTGCTGGTGCGGAACCAGCTCTGCTGCGCCAGTCCGTTCCGTGCAAGGCTGCGCCAGCCGACCACAAGGTACGCGATGATCAGGAAAGCCGCGACCAGTCCGATCGCCGCGATGAAGCCGAGGGCGGGCTCCTCGGAGGGGAGCGGATAATACGTGTCATAAAGGAAACGCAGATTGCGAAGGGCAGCAATCATGTGGTCCGGCCATGGCAGGAGCAGCTGGGCAAGCTTGAATGCGTAGATTTCCGACTCGGCGGAAGAGCGGTCCAGCGTGCCGATGCTCGTTCCGTGCGCGAGCGAGTAG
>JAUZGC010000111.1 GCA_030840105.1 Microbacteriaceae bacterium | reverse complement strand
GAACCAACCGCCACCGCTGAGCCAACCGCAACCGCGGCGCCAACCGCAACCGCCGAACCCGTCGCAACCGCGGCGCCGGTCGCCCCCGTTGACCCAACTGTGGAGCCAGCCGTGTACGGCCAACCTGCTGCGCCAACCGCCGCGTACGGCCAGCCCGCCGCCCCCGTCTTCGTACCTGCTCCCCTTCCGCCCAAGAAGAAGAGCAATCGCGGCGTCGGCATCCTCATCGTCCTGGTCGGCACGGTTGCCTTCGCTGTCGTCTACGCGATCGTCATTGCCATCATCGGCGGGATCCTCCTGGCGTCGCCGGCGACCTTTCTCGACGAGTTCACGCGCTACCTGCTGACGGCCTCCTTCTACGTACCGGTGATCGCCTTCGCGGTCGCGATGATCGTGCTCGTCCAGATCGTCAACCGGGCCGGCTGGTGGGTCTACATCATCGGTGGCCTCTTCGTCGCCGCGATCGTGTACTTCGCGTTCGTCGGTGGCACGCTCCTCGCCCAGTCGGCCTGGACGCTGACGCCGCAGGAGGCGGCGCGCTTCATCGCGACGCTGTGGCTCAACCCGTTTGCGATCGCCGCCGGAATCGTCGCCCGCGAGGTGTCGCTCTGGACCGGCGCGTGGCTGGGCGCGCGGGGCCGCAGGCTCAAGGCGCGTAATGCCGAAGCCCGTGAAGAGTACGAGCGCTCCCGGGATGCGGCATCCACCCAGAACGGTTACCAGTCCTACCCGAGCTACCCAAACAGCAACTAGGTCGCACGTTCGTCAGGTCGTCCATGAGAACCATCCCTCGTGTCTGAGGAGCGCCGTTACGCAACCGTCGTCGCGGCGTTCACGACGGTGCTCTACCTCGCGATGCTCGTGGCGGCCTTCGGCCTGATCAGCCTGTACACGAACCTCGAGGTCATCGATCTAGCGGATGCAGGACCTCTCGTCGGCCCCACCATGAGCGGTGTCGCGACCCTCGTGGTCTTCGCGTTCCTCGTGTCCATCGGCTGGGGAGCGACGGCGGACAACCAGCGGATCTCGAGCGCCAGGGCGCTCGGGGTCGGCTTCGCAGCCTATGTCGCCTTCGTGCTGGCCGGGGGAGTCGTCTACTCGATCGGCAACGGACAGCCGCTCGAGTTCCTCACCTTCACGTTCCACGAGTTCGGGTCGTGGTTTTCCATCAGTGCCGGCATCCTCGCGCTCATCGCGACGTTCGCATATCAGGCCGTGCTGGTCGGCCGATTCCAGCAGCGTGGCCGGCCGCAATGGCCGTGGGAGCGCAAAGGTCCGTAGTTCGCTGGGAGCGCACCCGATCACACGTCGATCATTTGACCGCGGCATCCTGACGGGATAGTATTTTTCGGGTGTGCGCTTTGTCGTGCGCTCGTTTCGTGCCCAAAAACACGTGACGGGCTGTCGACGCGTACCCATCCATGTTGGGCAATCTCGCCCCCACGGCATACCACGAAGCGACTCAAGAGTATTTTGTGCCGCCGGTTGGTACCAGTGAACCCGACACGCCCACGTTAGGGCGTGAAGTCGTTCGATGCAGTAAAGCAACAGCTGTCACCGTGCAGTACATATAAGGAGTAACTCAGTGCCAACCATTCAGCAGTTGGTTCGGAAGGGCCGCAGCCCCAAGGTCACGAAGACCAAGGCGCCCGCCCTGAAGTCCAACCCCCAGCAGCGCGGTGTGTGCACCCGCGTGTACACCACCACCCCCAAGAAGCCGAACTCGGCTCTGCGCAAGGTGGCTCGCGTGAAGCTGTCGAACGGCACAGAGGTCACCGCCTACATCCCGGGCGAGGGCCACAACCTGCAGGAGCACTCGATGGTGCTCGTCCGCGGTGGTCGTGTTAAGGACCTCCCCGGTGTTCGTTACAAGATTGTCCGCGGCGCACTGGACACCCAGGCCGTGAAGAACCGCAAGCAGGCTCGCAGCCGCTACGGCGCGAAGATGGAGAAGAAGTAATGCCTCGCAAGGGTCCAGCCCCCAAGCGTCCCGTTGTCGCCGACCCGGTGTACGGTGCTCCCATCGTCAGCCAGCTGGTCAACAAGATCCTCCTTGATGGCAAGAAGGGCCTCGCCGAGCGCATCGTTTACGACGCACTCGAGGGCGTCGCTGCCAAGAACGGTCAGGATGCCGTCGTCACGCTGAAGAAGGCGCTCGACAACGTGCGCCCCACTCTTGAGGTCCGCTCCCGCCGCGTCGGTGGTTCGACCTACCAGGTCCCCGTCGAGGTCAAGCCGCACCGCGCCAACACGTTGGCACTGCGCTGGCTGACCAGCTACGCGAAGGGTCGTCGCGAGAAGACCATGACCGAGCGCCTCACCAACGAGATCCTGGATGCCTCCAACGGTCTCGGTGCCGCCGTCAAGCGTCGTGAAGACACGCACAAGATGGCCGAGTCGAACAAGGCCTTCGCGCACTACCGCTGGTAGAACTTCTGCTGGTTGAGTAGGCCGCTCGCGGCCGTATCGATACCCGTCCAACGGTTTCGATACGGCCCTGGCGGGCCTACTCAACCGGCAATATTCACTCAAAAACTCCGAAAGTAGGAAACCTGTGGCACAGGACGTGCTCACCGACCTGAATAAGGTCCGCAACATCGGCATCATGGCTCACATCGATGCCGGCAAGACCACAACGACCGAGCGCATCCTGTTCTACACGGGTATCACCCACAAGATCGGCGAAGTCCACGATGGCGCTGCCACCATGGACTGGATGGCGCAGGAGCAGGAGCGCGGCATCACGATCACGTCGGCCGCGACGACCTGTTTCTGGAACAAGAACCAGATCAACATCATCGACACCCCCGGTCACGTCGACTTCACCGTCGAGGTGGAGCGCTCGCTCCGCGTGCTCGATGGTGCGGTTGCTGTCTTCGACGGCAAGGAGGGCGTTGAGCCCCAGTCCGAGACCGTTTGGCGTCAGGCCGACAAGTACGACGTCCCGCGCATCTGCTTCGTCAACAAGATGGACAAGCTCGGCGCCGACTTCTACTTCACCGTCGACACCATCATCAGCCGACTCGGCGCCAAGCCGCTGGTCATCCAGCTGCCGATCGGTGCGGAGAGCAGCTTCGAAGGCGTCGTCGACCTCGTCGAGATGCGTGCGCTGACCTGGCGTGGTGACGCCAAGGGTGACGTGGCGATGGGTGCGAAATACGACATCGAGGAGATCCCCGCGGATCTCAAGGAGAAGGCTGACGAGTACCGGGCCAAGCTGCTCGAGACCATCGCCGAGACCGATGATGTGCTTCTCGAGAAGTACTTCGCCGGCGAGGAGCTGACCGTTGCCGAGATCAAGGGCGCGATCCGCAAGCTCACCGTCGCGAGCGAGATCTACCCCGTGCTCTGCGGTTCCGCGTTCAAGAACCGTGGCGTGCAGCCGATGCTCGACGCCGTGATCGACTACCTGCCGAGCCCGCTCGACGTGCCGGCAGTTGAGGGCCACGACGTCCGCGACGAAGAGAAGATCGTTCTCCGTCACGCGGATTCCACCGAGCCGTTCGCCGCGCTTGCGTTCAAGGTCGCGGTTCACCCGTTCTTTGGTCGCCTCACCTACGTTCGCGTCTACTCTGGTCACATCGACAGTGGCGCCCAGGTCATCAACTCGACCAAGGGCAAGAAGGAGCGCATTGGAAAGATCTTCCAGATGCACGCCAACAAGGAGAACCCGGTTGAGTCAGTCACGGCTGGCCACATCTACGCGGTTATCGGCCTCAAGGACACCACGACTGGTGACACCCTGTGTGACCCGAACAACCAGGTTGTTCTCGAGTCGATGACGTTCCCTGAGCCCGTCATCGAGGTTGCGATCGAGCCTAAGACGAAGGCCGACCAGGAGAAGCTCGGCGTCGCGATCCAGAAGCTCGCCGAGGAAGACCCGACGTTCCGCACCGAGCAGAACCAGGACACCGGCCAGACGATCATCAAGGGTATGGGTGAGCTTCACCTCGACATCCTGGTTGACCGGATGAAGCGTGAGTTCAACGTCGAAGCCAACGTCGGCAAGCCCCAGGTGGCGTACCGCGAGACGATCCGCAAGATCGTCGAGAAGCACGACTACACCCACAAGAAGCAGACCGGTGGATCCGGCCAGTTCGCGAAGGTTCAGATTTCGATCGAGCCGCTCGAAGTAACGGCCGAGAAGCACTACGAGTTCGAGAACAAGGTCTCCGGTGGTCGCGTCCCGCGCGAGTACATCCCATCGGTCGACGCTGGAATCCAGGACTCGCTGCAGGTCGGCATCCTTGCCGGCTACCCCATGGTCGGCGTCAAGGCGATCCTGCTTGATGGCGCTGCACACGACGTCGACTCCTCGGAGATGGCGTTCAAGATTGCCGGATCGATGGCCTTCAAGGAGGCCGCACGTAAGGCAAGTCCGGTTCTGCTCGAGCCTTTGATGGCCGTCGAGGTGCGTACGCCTGAGGAATACATGGGTGACGTCATCGGCGACCTGAACTCGCGTCGCGGTCAGATCCAGTCGATGGAGGACGCGACCGGAGTCAAGGTGATTCGCGCGAACGTCCCGCTGTCCGAGATGTTCGGGTATGTCGGTGACCTGAGGTCGAAGACCTCCGGTCGTGCCGTCTACTCGATGAGCTTCGACAGCTACTCCGAGGTCCCGAAGGCCGTTGCCGACGAGATCATCCAGAAGAACAAGGGCGAATAACCCTCGCCACTGTGGTGTCCGCCCGCGGGTTTTGCCTGCGAGTGGACACCGCATGGCAACCAAGTAACATAGGTAACCAATCCCGTAGAGCTGCCGGTCGGAATCCATCGACCGGGGTTTTTACATGAGAGTCCTGAGGAGGACCCAGTGGCTAAGGCCAAGTTCGAGCGGACCAAGCCGCACGTCAACATCGGAACGATCGGTCACGTCGACCACGGCAAGACCACGCTCACCGCTGCGATCTCGAAGGTGCTTGCTGACAAGTTCCCGTCTTCGACCAACGTTCAGCGTGACTTCGCGTCGATCGACTCCGCTCCTGAGGAGCGCCAGCGCGGCATCACGATCAACATCTCGCACGTCGAGTACGAGACCCCGAAGCGCCACTACGCGCACGTCGACGCCCCGGGTCACGCTGACTACATCAAGAACATGATCACCGGTGCGGCCCAGATGGACGGCGCGATCCTCGTGGTCGCCGCTACCGACGGTCCGATGGCTCAGACGCGTGAGCACGTGCTGCTCGCGAAGCAGGTTGGCGTTCCTTACCTGCTCGTTGCGCTGAACAAGGCCGACATGGTCGACGACGAGGAGATCCTTGAGCTCGTTGAGCTCGAGGTTCGCGAGCTGCTCTCCAGCCAGAACTTCGACGGCGACAACGCTCCCGTTGTGCGCGTCTCGGGCCTGAAGGCTCTCGAGGGCGACGAGAAGTGGACGCAGAGCATCCTCGACCTCATGGAAGCCGTTGACGAGTCCATCCCGGACCCGATCCGCGACAAGGACAAGCCGTTCCTGATGCCGATCGAGGACGTCTTCACGATCACCGGTCGTGGCACCGTCGTTACGGGCCGCGCCGAGCGTGGAACCCTCGCCATCAACTCCGAGGTCGAGATCGTCGGCATCCGCCCGACGCAGAAGACCACGGTCACCGGTATCGAGATGTTCCACAAGCAGCTCGACGAGGCATGGGCCGGCGAGAACTGTGGTCTGCTCCTTCGTGGCACCAAGCGCGAGGATGTCGAGCGTGGCCAGGTCGTCGTCAAGCCGGGTTCGGTTACGCCGCACACGGACTTCGAAGGCACCGCCTACATCCTCTCGAAGGATGAGGGTGGCCGTCACAACCCGTTCTACGCGAACTACCGTCCGCAGTTCTACTTCCGTACCACGGACGTGACCGGCGTCATCACCCTCCCCGAGGGCACCGAGATGGTTATGCCTGGTGACACCACCGACATGACCGTCGCGCTGATCCAGCCGATCGCTCTCGAAGAGGGCCTCGGCTTCGCCATCCGCGAGGGTGGCCGCACGGTCGGTGCCGGTACGGTAACGAAGATCATCAAGTAACACCCCGCGGTCTTGCGACCGCTGCGAGGGGCCGGGCCGAAAGGCTCGGCCCCTCTTGCGTGCCGCGGGCGCCGGGTTCGCGCCCTACTGCACCCCGCCTGCTCTGTTCCCCTCGGCTGTCTGCCGTCCTCCTCCTCGTCCTCGTCGTCCTCGTCCTCCTCCTCCCGCGTCTGCGCCCGCGCGTAACGTGTGCGCCCGGTCGCGCGGGCGCACACGTTACGGGTGGGCGCAGACGCCGTGGCGCCCCGGTTGGAGGCCTGCTGCACACCTCTCGCACGGCATCCGCTCTGCACTGAAACATGACTGCTGGTGCCGACTGTTTATCCGCGGCCGCACACTCT
>JAUZGC010000106.1 GCA_030840105.1 Microbacteriaceae bacterium | reverse complement strand
AGGTTCGCGCCCGCCGCCTGCTTGGCGAGGAGGGTGTCGATGTCCTGGCTGGCCGAACGCGACCTGGGGTGGCCGTTCGGGAATGCCGCGACGGCGATCCGTACCCGATCTCGCTCGGTCTTGACCTCCCTGGCGAGGGGCAACCCCGGCACGGGCACCTCCTCGTACGGCACTCTTTCGGCTTGCACGCGATGGATGAGCTGGACGAGTTCCGCCGCGCTGTGCAGGTCACCGAGGCCGCTCTCCCCCTCTGCTGCGCCCGCAGGAGGGTCTCCGCGCACCGCGAGGAAGCGCGTGATGCCAGCATCCAGGAATTCGCGAATGAGGCGATTGGCCTCGGCGTGCGACGACCCGACGCACGTGAGATGTGCCATCGGATTCACTTTCGTGTGGTCGAGGATGTAGCGCAGGACCTCGAGGGACGACGTCCGCGACGAGCCGCTCGCGCCGTAGGTCACCGAAATGAAGTCCGGTTCGGCTGCGGCGAGACGGTCGATCGTTGCCGGCAGCGCGGCTGCGGCAGCATCGGAACGCGGAGGGTATAGCTCGAAAGAGAACGGCGTCCGCGGCGCACACGCGGGCTCGCCGGCGCCGGCCGGGGCATTCGCGTGATCGCTCATGGTGCACTTTCGTCTCGGTGATCACGAGACGCCACTGCCGGCTGGCCGCGCACGTCCCATGGAGGAACCTGAGCCCGAAGGCTCTTTCGCGGGCGGATGCCGGGCTCGGCTGTCGCTCCATGCCGCGCGATTCACACCTCGCGGCAACGATTGACTTGCAGACTAACAAACAACACCGGGCGTGGCGCTGCGATGTGTCGAGATGTGACGCCGATTGCGCGCTGCGTCGGCGGGAAGCGTCAGGCGGTTGTCGGAGCGGCGATCGCGACCGTAGCTGCAGATGCGAAAGCGGCAAACGCCGACTCGTACTCCGGCAGCACGAGCGCTTTCACTCGCGTGCCTTCCTCGACGTACTCGGTCGCCGTCACGCGGCCGCGCTCGTGCAGCGCCGAGATCAGGTCGCCACGGTCGTACGGGATGACCAGGTCGAGTTCGATCGAGTGATCGGGGAGCATCCGTGCGATCGCAGAAAGCACGTCGTCGATCCCCTCGCCGGTTCGCGCGGAGACGAAGATCGCACTGGGCTCGAGCCCACGGAGTACCAGCCGGTCGTCCTCGCTCACGAGGTCGGCCTTATTGAACACGACGAGCTCTGGGATGTCGCGCGCGCCGACCTCGCCGATCACGTCACGAACGGTGGCGAGCTGACTCGCCGGATCCGGGTGCGACCCGTCGACCACGTGCACGATCAGGTCCGCACCAGCGACCTCTTCGAGGGTCGAGCGGAAGGCTTCGACGAGTTGGTGCGGCAGGTTGCGGACGAACCCAACCGTGTCCGCGAGCGTGTAGAGCCGGCCATCCGCCGTGACGGACTTGCGAACTGTCGAATCCAGGGTTGCGAACAGCGCGTTCTCGACGAGTACGCCCGCCTTTGTCACGCGGTTGAGCAGGCTCGACTTGCCCGCGTTCGTGTAGCCGGCGATGGCGACGGACGGCACAGCGTTGCGGTTCCGGTTTGCGCGCTTGGCTTCGCGAGCCGGCTTGAACGCGAGGATCTGCTTGCGCAACTTGGCCATGCGGGTGTGGATGCGGCGACGATCGAGCTCGATCTTCGTTTCACCCGGACCACGGGATCCCATCCCGGCACCCGCACCACCGACCTGGCCACCGGCCTGCCTGGACATCGATTCGCCCCAGCCACGGAGGCGGGGAAGGAGGTATTCGAGCTGGGCAAGCTCGACCTGAGCCTTGCCCTCCCTGCTCTTGGCATGCTGGCTGAAGATGTCGAGGATCACGGCCGTTCGGTCGATGACCTTGACCTTGACGACGTCCTCGAGCGCACGCCGCTGGCTGGGCGCAAGTTCGGTATCGGCGATGACGGTGTCTGCGCCGAGCGCGGCAACGACGCCGGCGAGCTCCTGGGCTTTGCCTCGGCCGAGGTACGTGCTCGGGTCGGGATGCGGCCGGCGCTGCAGCAGTCCGTCGAGCACGACGGCTCCGGCCGTCTCGGCCAGTGCCGCGAGTTCACGCAGCGAATTCTCCGCGTCGGTGAGCGTGCCCTGCGAGTACACGCCGATGAGCACGACGTTCTCGAGCCGCAATTGGCGATACTCGACCTCGGTGACATCCTCGAGCTCGGTGGAGAGCCCGGCGACGCGGCGAAGCGCAGCGCGCTCCTCACGGTCCAGCTGGTCACCATCGTGGGTTTCATGACGCGTGGCACCGGCGTGTAGTGCCTGTGCGCCGCTCGTGAACAGGGAGTATCCGGACGCGCGGGAGTCCGCGTTCGCCAGCACCCTCGCTACGACGTCCGTGCTCGTGGCATCCGCTTCGCGGTCGTTCGTCTTCTGATCCACCATCTGGGTTAACCCTAGTTCGTTCATGTCCTGTACGTTTCCTCTATGGCGAGCGGAGATCACTACTTCACCTCTGCGCCCGAAAGCGAACTGCGACTCCGCAAAGTCACCGTTCGACTGGCCGGTCGGAGCTACCAACTGACGACCGCCAACGGGATCTTCAGCCCCGAGCACATCGACACCGGCACGCAGGTGCTGCTCGCCAACACTCCTGCTCCGCCGCCCGGCGGCGACGTGCTCGACCTCGGCTGTGGCTGGGGTCCGATCGCCCTCACTCTTGCACTCGAATCCCCGCACTCGACCGTGTGGGCCGTCGACATCAACGAGCGCGCCCTCGAACTGGTTCGGATCAACGCTCGCACCCTCGGCCTCACGAATGTCAACGCCGTCCTGCCTGAGGATGTTCCCGCCGACGTCGCATTCACGACGATTTGGTCGAATCCGCCGATCCGCGTAGGCAAGAGCGAACTGCACGGACTCCTCTCAACCTGGCTGCCGCGCTTGCAACCCGACTCGGATGCCTGGCTTGTCGTGCAGCGCAACCTCGGCTCGGATTCACTGCACCGCTGGCTCGAGACTACTTTCGCGTCGGACCTCACGGTCACCCGGGCCGCGACGAGCAAGGGCTACCGCGTGCTCAAGGCTCGTCGGCGCTAGGTTTCTAGACCGTGAGCTCGCCGTCGTAGACGAGTTCGGCCGGGCCGCTCAGCGAGACGTGCTCGCCGTCTTCCGCCGCCCACATCCGGACTCCGAGCGTTCCGCCCGGCACCTCGACGCGCCACTGGTTGGGCGCGCCGTTGCCCGCCCAATAGCGGGTGGCCAGCGCCGCCGCCGCCGCTCCCGTCCCGCAGGACAGTGTCTCGCCGCTGCCGCGCTCGTGGACGCGCATGCGAATGTGACCGACACCATCCTTGATGAGCGGCTCCCCTGGGACAACGAACTCCACGTTCGCTCCGTCCTCCGGAGTCGGATCGAGCTGCGGGATGTAGCCGAGGTCTGCCGAGTCGAGCTCCTCCTCGTCCGCGAGGGCAACAACCACGTGCGGGTTGCCGATGTTGATTCCGAGCCCTGGCCTTGCCACCGGGAGCTCCCGCGCGCGAACGAGCGGCTCTCCGCCGTCGAGCTTCCACCGGCCGAGGTCGACCTGGAAGCCCGTCAGGTTGCGCTGTACGTCACGCACCCCGCCCCGCGTTCCGATTGGCAGGGTGTCGCCGTTTTCGAGCTCGACCAGCCCATTGTCGATCAAGAAGCGCGTGTACACCCGGATGCCATTGCCACACATCTCGGAGGGCGAACCGTCCGAGTTGTAGTAGTCCATGAACCACTCGGCGGTGTCGTCCTCGGCGAGTGCCTCGGCACCCTCCGGCAGGTGCCTCGACCGCACGGCTCGGATGACGCCGTCTGCACCAACGCCGAAATGACGATCGCAGATCGCCGCGATCTGGCCGGGCGTGAGATCGATCTGGCCATCCGGATCGGCGAAGAGCACGAAGTCATTTCCCGTGCCGTGTCCCTTGCTGAACTGGAGCGTGATCGCCATGGTTACAGCCTATCGAGTGCGAGCGACGCCAGATCCGGGGCGTCGTAGTCGAGCCATGCGATGCCCGGATATCGCTTGAACCAACTCATCTGGCGCCTGGCGTAGCGGCGGGTCAGCTGCTGGGTGTGTGCGATCGCCTCTGGTTCGGTGAGGGCCCCACGGAGCTGGCCGAGTGCCTGGGCGTAGCCGATCGCGCGGCTTGCGGTTACGCCGCGGTCGATACCCGCGGGGATGAGCGATGCGGCCTCCGCGACCAGGCCGTCGCGCCACATCCATTCGACGCGTGCGTCAAGCCGTGCGATCAGTTCGTCTCGTGGCGCTCGGAGGCCGATGATGACGGTCGGCAGCCACGGAACGGGCTCCTCCGGCAGCGATGCCCCGTACGGCGCACCGGTCAGCTCGATCACCTCAAGCGCGCGGATGATCCGCCTCGCATTGCTCGCCCCAATGGATGCCGCAGCGGCAGCGTCGCGCTCCTTGAGCCGGCGATACAGGACACCGGGCCCATGCTCGGCGAGTTCTGCCTCGAGGCGCCCACGCACGGCAGGGTCCGTCCCGGGGAAACGAAAGTCGTAGATCACGCTCGAGACATAGAGCCCGGACCCGCCGACGAGGATCGGTATGGCACCGCGCTCCCGGACCGCGGTAATGGTCTCCCTCGCCTCAGGTTGGTACCGGGCGACGGTCGCCTCGTCGGTGACATCCAGGATGTCGAAGAGGTGATGCGGGATGCCCCGCCACTGGCTCGGAGGCAGCTTGGCGGTTCCGATGTCCATACCGCGGTACAGCTGCATCGCATCGGCGTTGACGATCTCCGCCGGTTGGCCGACCGCGATCAGCCGCTCGGCGACAGCAAGCGAAAGGTCGGACTTGCCTGTTCCGGTCGGCCCGACGATCGCGATCAGCGGGCGCGGCTCAGCGCTCGCCATCCGACAGATCATAGATGGGCATTGTGCCGACGCCGGGAACAGTGAGCGGCTCGCGACCGCGCGACCCCTCAATCCGAAGCGACGGCAGGCCGAGCGAGACCCTGCCCGGCTGGGTGAACTCCGGCCCATGCGTCGGAACCGCGCAGGACTCCGCCTCGGCGCGATCCCAGGCGTCCCCCGCGCGCGTGCGCCGGATGCGAAGCGGCGCGCCATCCGCCGAGTCTGCGATCAGGTGGAACGGTGCGGCCTGAGTGACTGTGACAGTGACGACATCACCCGGTCGCGGAATCTCGGACCCGGCAGGAACCTCGAAGTGCACGAGCCTGCTGTCGTGGGCGCGCCCGCTCAGCCGATGCGTGTCCGCATCCTTGCGTCCTTCGTTGTTGGCGACGAGCAGCTCAACCTCGCGGCCGATCACTTTCTGGTTCTCTTCCCACGAGATGCGGTCCTGCAGGGCGATCAAGCGTTCGTAGCGCTCCTGCACGATCTCCTTGGGCACCTGGTCCGCCATGGTCGCGGCGGGCGTGCCCGGTCGGATCGAATACTGGAAAGTGAATGCGGTAGCGAACCGCGCGGCCTCGACCACGCGGAGGGTGTCCTGGAAGTCCTCTTCCGTCTCGCCGGGAAAACCGACGATGATGTCCGTGCTGATTGCGGCATCCGGCATCTTGGCGCGCACGCGATCAAGGATGCCGAGGAACTTCTCCGAACGATACGAACGGCGCATGGCCTTGAGGATGCGGTCGGAGCCGGACTGCAACGGCATGTGCAGCTGCGGCATGACCGCGTCGGTCTCGGCCATGGCGTCGATGACATCGTCGGTGAACGCAGCAGGGTGCGGGCTCGTGAAACGGATGCGCTCGAGGCCATCGATCTGGCCGGCGGCCCGCAGGAGCTTGCTGAACGCCCGACGGTCCCCGAACTCGACACCGTAGGAATTGACGTTCTGGCCGAGAAGCGTGACCTCGATCACGCCATCGTCGACAAGGGACTGGACCTCCGCGAGGATTTCGCCCGGCCGGCGATCCTTCTCCTTGCCGCGAAGAGCCGGCACGATGCAGAACGTGCAGGTGTTGTTGCAACCGACCGAGATCGACACCCAGCCGCTGTAGCTCGAATCCCGCTTGGTCGGCAGAGTTGAGGGGAACGTCTCGAGCGCATCGAGAATCTCGATCTGCGCCGCATCGTTGTGACGTGCGCGTTCGAGCAGGCTCGGCAGCGACCCCATGTTGTGAGTTCCGAAGACCACGTCGACCCAAGGCGCCTTATCGAGAATGACGTTCTTGTCCTTCTGGGCGAGGCAGCCGCCCACGGCGATCTGCATGCCCTCGTGGCGCTTCTTCACCGACGCGAGGTGACCCAGGTTGCCGTAAAGCTTATTGTCGGCGTTCTCGCGAACCGCGCATGTGTTGATGACCACAATGTCGGCCTCGGCGCCGTTCGCCGGGATGTAACCCGCGGCCTCGAGCGAACCGCTCAACCGCTCGGAGTCGTGCACGTTCATCTGGCAGCCGAACGTGCGAACCTCGTACGTGCGTGCGCGACCGGACTCGTCTCGTGCGGCGTCCGAAGGCCGGATCACGCTCCGCTCTGATGTGCTCGTGCTCATGATCCGTCTAGTTTACGTTTGCCGCGTATCAATACACGCTCACTCAAGTTACCTGTCCGCTGACGTTACGTGCTCGCTGACGTTACGTGCTCACTGAAGTTACATGCTCACTCAAAGCGCACCCCGCGCTTGCGCGTCTGCAAAGCGGCCGCGACGGACTCGCGCACGACGGATGACCCGTAGCCTTTGCGCGCCAGAAATCCGCTCAATCGTCGAGTGACAGTCTCGTCGTCATACGACGACAGCTGCTGGACCCGCTTGAGCGCCAGCTCCTTGGCGCGCTCAAGCTCATCGTCGTCCTCGATCTCGGAGAGGGCATCCGCAATGAGATCCGGGTCGATGTGCCGACGTTTGAGTTCCTGCGCGATGGCCGTGCGACCAAGACCTTTGCGGGTGTGTTGCGTGTACACGAGCGTGACCGCAAGGGCCGCGTCGTCGAGCAGGCCTACACCCTCCAGACGGTCGAGCTCCGCGGTCGCAAGGTTCACATCGACGCCGCGCTTCTCGAGCACCTGCTCGAGCTCCCAGCGCGACATGCCGCGCCTGGCCAGCTGATGCATCGAGACGTTCGCGGCGCGAGTACTCGCCGTATCGGACGAACCTGAGCCTCGGTCACCGTCGAACTCTGCACGCCGGCCAGCGGCCCGTCGCGGTGCGGATTCGCCGTCGAGCGGGACGACACCCGGCAGGAACGTTACGGGCGCCACATGCTCGTCGCGCTCGCTGCCGGGCGATGGAGTGAAGTGCACCATGCCCGTTACCTCTCCTTACACCTTCGATCGCAAACGACTACGCGCCCTTGCGCGCCTGCAGCTTCTCTTCGATCGAATCCACGTTGGACGCAACGACCGCAGGGGCGTTCGGGTCTGCCATGATCCCGAGCTTGATCTTGATCTTGGTCTCGATCTCCTCAGCGATGTCGGGGTTATTGATGAGGAAGTTGCGCGAGTTTTCCTTGCCCTGCCCGAGCTGGTCGCCCTCGTAGGTGTACCAGGCACCCGACTTCTTGACGATTCCGTGGTCGACACCGAAGTCGATCAGGCTGCCCTCACGAGAGATGCCGACACCGTAGAGGATGTCGAACTCGGCCTGCTTGAACGGCGGAGCCATCTTGTTCTTGACGACCTTGACACGAGTACGGTTTCCGACTGCCTCGGTGCCATCCTTGAGGGTCTCGATGCGTCGGATGTCCAGACGCACGGAAGCATAGAACTTGAGCGCCTTACCGCCGGCCGTGGTCTCTGGACTTCCGAAGAAGACGCCGATCTTCTCACGCAGCTGGTTGATGAAGATCATGGTGGTATTGGTCTGGCTGAGCCCACCAGTCAGCTTGCGCAGTGCCTGGGACATGAGACGTGCCTGGAGGCCGACGTGGGAGTCGCCCATCTCGCCCTCGATCTCGGCGCGTGGAACGAGTGCGGCGACGGAGTCGATGACGATGAGGTCGATCGATCCGCTTCGGACGAGCATGTCCGCAATCTCCAGCGCCTGCTCACCCGTGTCGGGCTGCGACACGAGAAGGGCGTCAATGTCCACTCCGAGCTTCCGCGCGTACTCAGGGTCGAGCGCGTGCTCTGCGTCGATGAATGCGGCGATCCCCCCGGCACGCTGTGCGTTCGCGATGGCGTGCAGCGTCAACGTGGTTTTACCGGAAGATTCCGGACCATAGATCTCGACGATGCGCCCGCGCGGGAGACCCCCGATACCGAGCGCGACATCGAGTGCGATGGAACCCGTGGGAACGACCTCAACAGGCGCGCGCTCGTCGCTGCCGAGACGCATGACCGATCCCTTGCCGAACTGGCGATCGATCTGGGCAAGCGCGGTTTCGAGGGCTTTCTCACGATCGGCTGGTGATGGCATTTCGGTCTCCTTCTCAGGCTTCGCTGACGAGTCCGACTGTACGCCCGGGCTCCGACATTTCAGGGAGCAACCGACGGGCGGTGAACAACCCGTTTTCGACTGCTGTTGTGAAGGAGCCTAGCAACATCCGAACGTATATTCGAGAAAAAGCGGGCGGCGTGTCGGCTCAGGAACGCTGTTTCGGCACCGGTTTGCCCACGCCATACCAGCGTGATTGCGGGACGTCCGCGGCCTTGCACAACGCCAGCCAGACCTCGCGGGGAGCCGCACCGCCGGCCAGCGCCTGCTCAGCCGTTCGATCGTCAAGCTCCCCGATGACAAGGTCGTTGGTCAGCACACGGCCGTAGCCAAGACCGAACTCGTCGGAGACTGCCTGCCAGAATTCACTCAACCGCATCTGAATACCTTAGAAGATTCGGATGCCTGGGTTTCGATACGCGGTTTCGATACGCGCGCTTCGCGCACTACTCAACCAACACAAGAGCACAGCAGCAACGGCGAACGCCCCGGCGCAAGCCGGGGCGTTCGCCTGAAACAACGTCTAGCGCGAAACGAGATCCGCGTCCATTGCTGCTACGAACTCGTCTGGGACCGTGTCCGGAATCATGGGCTCGATTCCCTCGAGCACCGCGAGCCGGTCTCCCACCTCGCGCATGATGACCGAAATCGGTGTCTCGAGCGCATCCGCTACCGACGCGAGAATCTCTGACGAAGCCTCTTTCTGGCCTCGCTCGACCTCGCTCAGGTAACCGAGCGCCACGCTGGCTTTGCTGGCGACCTGCCTGAGGGTGCGCCCTTTCTGCAGGCGGAAGTCCCTGAGTACGTCGCCGATTTCCTGACGTACGAGAATCATTGGAGCCTCCTTGTCTACCCTGTCAAACCGTCACTTGCGTTCTGGGATGCACAACACTACACGCATCTGATACGAACACTCT
>JAUZGC010000090.1 GCA_030840105.1 Microbacteriaceae bacterium | reverse complement strand
CGGAAGCGGATGCACTGTGAGTCCGTCGACGTTGAAGGCCGGCGAAACCGGCACGTTGCGGTGCGAGCCCGGCACCTATGGTGCATCGGAGAGCGTGGATTACGTTGTGGAGGGGGAGTCGGGGGCGAATGCGACGCTCGCATCATTCCGTTCCGGTGCCAGCTCGGCGAGCATTGTGAAACTGGCCGGCCCGGACGGCAGTTCAACGTTGAGTGTGACCGTGCCCGCCGATGCGGCTGGCGCGTACACAATCACCGGAACGGGAGCCAAGACGTCCTCGACGGCGACTGCGGCGCTCACGGTGCTTCCCGCCGACACCTCGATCGCAAGCACGACCGACGCAGCGAGTAACGCGATTGCACCGGCTGGGTTGAACATCGCGATGCTGCTCATCTGGATCGGCCTCGGGATCCTTGCCCTTGGTCTTCTCGGACTGCTCCTGCTGGCGGCCTTGCGTCGTCGCAAGCAGCAGCCGCAACACAAGCACGCCAACTGACCTCTGTCGGTTAGCACTTGTATGGTGGTTGAGTAGCGAGCGCAGCGAGCGTATCGAAACCCACTTCCGAAGTTTCGATACGCGCTGGCGCGCTACTCAACCGGCAGTTCGGTTTCGATACGCGCTGGCGCGCTACTCAACCGGCAGGGTGGAACAGGTCTGCGACGATCTCGATCGAGCGGATCCGCGCATCCACTGTTGCAGCACCTGACGTCACCATGAGTTCGTCGACCCCCGTCGATTCGAGGAGCGACGCGAGCTGCGAACGCACGTGCGCAGGGCTGCCGACCGCCTGGCGCCGGTTCCTGGCCGCGATGAATTCCTGCTCGAGCGGCGAGAACTCGTAGGCGAGAGCATCCGCGATGCTGATGGGCTGGGGCTTTTTCCCCTGCCGCATGTGGAGGAACGAGATCAAACCGGGCAGGGACTGGGCGCGCACGACCTCGGGGTCATCGTCGGAAATCACGTTGACGGCGATCATGCTGTGCGGTTCGGCCAGGTGCTCGCTTGGCGCGAACCGCGAGCGGTACATCTCCAGGGCCGCCTCGGTGTCGTCGCCGGCGAAGTGATGCGCAAACGCGAAGGGGAGTCCGAGTGCGGCGGCGACCTGGGCGCTGTAGCCGCTCGAACCGAGCAGCCACATCTGGGGTGCGTCGCCCAGCCCGGGAACGGCGATGATGCTGCGCAACGGATTCGTCTCGCTCATCCCGCCGTGGAAAAAACCGAGCAGGTCGACCAATTGCTGCGGGAACTCGTCGACACTGAGTCCCGCCTGCCCTGCGGACGGCGCGACCCGCCGGAGCGCCATCGCCGTGGCACCGTCCGTGCCGGGCGCTCGCCCGATCCCCAGGTCGATCCTGTCGCCGTAGAGCGCCTTCAGCGTGCCGAACTGCTCGGCGATGACGAGCGATGCGTGATTCGGCAGCATGACCCCGCCACTGCCCACCCGGATGCGCTCGGTCGCCGCCGCAATCCCGGCGAGCAGCACCGCGGGTGCGCTCGACGCGATCGCCGGCATGCCGTGATGCTCGGCCACCCAGAAGCGGTCGAAGCCGAGCCGCTCGGCTGCTTGCGCGAGACGGATGCTGCCAGCCACGGCATCCGCGTTGGTCGCGCCATGCTCCCTCCCGGCCAGATCGAGCACGTTGAGCGGAATTGTGGGCAAGGGCGTCTCGTCAGTCACTGCACTTTCAACCGCAGGACACTCGGCGGGATTCCCGCCTGTGTTGGTTGTGTAGCACGATCGCCCGCGACCGTGCATGAGTCTGGTCGCGTAGCGACTCATCCAGTACCGCGGCCGTATCGAAGCCCGACCCCACAAATTCCTCTTGCGCGGATGGGCGTTGGATGGTTAATTGACAGTGTTAAGTAATTCCGGGCCCGGGAAAGAGGAACGCATGGAACACAAGAGAGCTCAACGGCGAGCTCGTATGTTCGCCACAACTATCGCGGTTGTCAGTCTCGCGCTCGGCGGAACAGTTGGAAGCCCTGTCTGGGCTTCAGACTCGACGCCGACACCCGGCCCGACACCTACACCGACAGCTACGCCGACGCCGACAGCGCCAGCACCGTCGCCGGAGGCCACGGCGAAATCGGAGGCGACATCCACCCCCGCGCTCACGCAGCCAGCCGCGACACCGCTAATCGCTCAAAAGCCATACATGGGCTGGAGCAGCTACAGCATGCAGGTCTACTCGGGTAACGGCAAATGGATCACCGGGGACCAGATCATCGCCCAGTCCGACGCGATGCACGCGAAACTGCAGAGCGCAGGCTACGACTACATCAACGTCGACTCAGGCTGGAACGACGGCGTCGACGAGTATGGCCGACCAACGCCGAGCAAGACGCTCTACCCGGACGGTCTGCAAAAGGTCATCGACCACGTTCACGCGAACGGCCAGAAGTTCGGTCTGTACATGATCCCCGGCATCTCACCGGATGTCTACCAGAAGGCGTTGCCGATCTACGGCGCGCCCGGATGCACCACACACGACATCGTGCGCCAGCCGATCCAGCAGGCCGACTACTGGAAGATCGGGTACCGTCTTGACTTCGCTAACCCCTGCACCCAGAAGTACGTCGACTCGATCGCCGATGTTCTCGCGTCGTGGAAGGTCAACTTCC
>JAUZGC010000048.1 GCA_030840105.1 Microbacteriaceae bacterium | reverse complement strand
ATCGTGTTCAGCACGATCCGGTCGACGCGGTCGGGGTAGGCCGCGGCGAGTCGTGCAGTCGTCCATCCTCCGAGTGATTCACCGGAGAAGTGGGCGCGATCGATGTTGATCGCGTCCATCACCGTGAGCACCTGATCGACGTAGTGCTTGATTTCCAGCGGATGTTCGGGCTTGCTGCTATACCCGTGCCCGATGAAATCAATGGCCCAGACATCGAAGTGCTGCCCGTGCGACTGAAGGTTGCGGGCATACGCTTCCGCGTGACCGGTGACGCCATGCAGGAGGATCAGCGGCGGTTTCGATTCATCGCCGGCCTGGAGATATCGCGTCCGGTAGCCGCCAGCATCCAGGAACCCCTGGCTGAATTCGACCTGGTTCAGGTCAGACCACACGCTTGTGTATGGGTGAGCGCTCACGTCTGTATCGTCCTTCCGTGCGGGACCGTGCCGAGTTGCTCAATCATCTGTCGGCGCAGATGAAGGACTTGGCAGCTGTTCCGATGAATGGAACGTGCGCCGCGGAATCAAACAATTGATTGTCATTCTAGATCGATCGCTCTAGAATGATTAATCTACCGACCGCGACGATGATCGGACCCGAATGCGAGGCGTCAATGATGACGACTGAAATGATGACGACTGATGAAGCATCAGTGAAGCGAAGTTCCGCAGATGGCGTACTAGCCAGAGCCTTTCATGTGATGAACGCGGTCGGCGCCAGCGGACAATCCCTGAGTCTGGCGGAGCTCAGCCGGGTCACCGGCTTGCCGAAGACCACAGCCCATCGCGTTCTGCAGCAACTGATACGACTCGGCGCCCTTGAGAGAGAAGGCGACCTGTACCGCATCGGCTTGCAGATGTTCGTCCTGAGCAGCGCGGTCCCAGAGATGTCGCTCCGCGCTGCGGCTCTCAAACGGATGCTCGAGCTTCAGAACTACACCGGTCATACTCTTCACCTCGCCACAATGAGGGACGATCGCGTGGTGTATCTCGAGAAGATCGGCAACAAGCGTTCCGATGACATCCCCACTGTGGTGGGAGGATCCTTCGCCGCTCACGCCACCGGTGTAGGGAAGGCGATGCTCGCCTACCTTCCGCGAGCCCGATTGCAAGGTATCCTCAGCCACCCCCTGGAGAAGTTGACCTCGCGAACGATCTCGGATCCGGCAGCGCTCCTGGTTTCCCTCAGACGTGTCAGGGAGTTGGGTATTGCCTTTGATGACGAAGAGGCGGCACCCAAGCTGCGGTGTGTCGCTCATCCTGTGATCTACATGGGGTCTGCGGTCGCAGGCGTCTCGATTTCGTACCCGAGCAACGCAGCGCTCGACAAGGCTGCGGTTGCCGCCCTACGCGCCACGTGCACGAGTATTGGAAACGACCTCGCGCGACTTCACCTGCCCTGGGCAGGCTG
Source organism: Microbacteriaceae bacterium (assembly GCA_030840105.1). Taxonomy (GTDB): domain Bacteria; phylum Actinomycetota; class Actinomycetes; order Actinomycetales; family Microbacteriaceae; genus JAUZGC01. Next base: position 1,498 of record JAUZGC010000048.1, on the reverse strand, counting down.
AGTCACCGCCATTGCGGATTATTGCGTCGACCGCATGCGACTCTGTAGGTCCAATGCCACGTCGGCGATCATGTCTTCCTGGCCACCAATGAGTTGCCTATTCCCCACTTCGACGAGGATCTCGCGTGCATCGAGCCCGTACGTCACTGCGGCACGTTCAGCGTGGCGAAGAAAACTTGAGTACACGCCGGCATAGCCCAGCGTGAGCGTCTCCCGATCGACCTGCACTGGGCGATCCTGAAGCGGTCTGACCAGTAGCTCAGCGGCATCCTGCAGCGCGAAGAGATCCGCGGGATGCTCCCAACCTTGCAATCTCGCGACGGCCACGAACGGCTCGATTGGCGTATTACCTGCACCAGCGCCGTGGCCCGCCAGGGATGCATCCACCCTGACAGCACCCGCCTCGACGGCCACCACGGAATTGGCGACGGCCAGGGATAGGTTCTGATGCGCGTGGATACCGATCTCCGTCGAATCGTTCAGCCGGTCGCGGTAAGCACTCACCCGGTCGCGCACACCATCCATGGTGAGCCGTCCGCCCGAGTCCGTCACGTAGACACAGTTCGCACCATAATCTTCCATGAGATGCGCCTGCTCGGCGAGCTCTGCCGGCGAGCTGAGGTGCGACATCATGAGGAAACCCGATACGTCCATACCCAACTCGCGTGCCTTCACGATGTGCTGTTGCGAGACGTCGGCCTCCGTGCAGTGGGTTGCGATGCGTACCGAGGCGACGCCGAGTTCGTGCGCGCGTACGAGGTCGTCTCGGGTACCGATGCCCGGAAGCAGCAGCGTAGTCAGGCGCGCTCGCTTCACCACGGCAGCGACGGCCTCAATCCACTCCCAGTCCGTGTTGCTTGCGGCACCGTAAGTGAGACTCGATCCGGCGAGCCCGTCCCCGTGTGAGACCTCGATCGCGTCCACACCGGCGTCGTCCAGGGCGGATGCGATGCGGGCCGCAGCATTGGGGGTCATCTGGTGGCGGGTAGCGTGCATTCCGTCACGAAGGGTGACGTCTTGAAGGTAGAAGCGCTGGTGCTCGGTCATTTGGCGGCCTTTCCGGATTCGGCGAATGCCTCAGCGACCCGCAGCGCCGCAGAAGTCATGATGACGAGGTTCCCCGCATATTCAGGCAGGTAGTGCGCTGCGCCCGCAACCTCGAGGAACGTGGTTATCCGCGTGTACTCATCAGAGCGCGCCTTTTCGGGAATGAGGATGTTCACCGATTCGTTGTCGTCGTCGAACTGAATGTTCTGCTTGAGCCGATAGCCCGGAACGTACTCGGACACCCGAGCGACCTGCGCCAACACTTCTGCGGTAACTGCATCCTTCTGCCGGTCGTCGAGACGGTCGACGATCACAATGACGGTGTCCCTCATGATCATCGGGGGCTCGGCCGGGTTGAGAATGATGATCGCCTTGCCTCGCGCGGCACCACCGACTTGTTCAACTGCCCGGGCGGTGGTCTCCGTGAACTCATCGATGTTTGCCCTGGTGC
>JAUZGC010000044.1 GCA_030840105.1 Microbacteriaceae bacterium | reverse complement strand
ATCGTGCTCTTCGCGACGACGGATCCGACCGACCTCGCCGACGGACTCGCGCAGGTACTCAAGCTGCCCAGCAGGTTCGTGCTCGGCGGTCTGGCTGGGATGCGCCTGATCGGCCTCTTCATCGACGACTGGAGGGCGCTCGGCATGGCCAGGCGCGCCAGGGGTGTCGGCGACGGCAGCGGACTGGTCGGCGCTGTCCGCCGACTGTTCTCGCAGGCATTCGCACTGCTTGTGTTGTCGGTGCGGCGGGGAAGCAAGCTTGCCACGGCGATGGAGGCCAAGGGCTTCGGATCCGATGCCCCGCGTAGCTGGGCGCGACCCTCGCGCTTCGGTGGCCGGGAAGTTGCGCTCATCCTGATCGGGGCCTTGATCGCGGCTATCGCGATCGCCGCGTCCGTGCTGGCGGGGAGCTGGCAATTTGTCCTCTCCTGAACTCCCTGACGAACTGGTAGATGCGCTGCACGGCGCGCTCGCTCGTACACCGACGCCGGTCATTCTCATCGACGGTCCTAGTGGCACGGGCAAGAGCACGCTGTCCGACCGTCTCGTCGCGGCCTGGCCGCGCACCGTCGCGCCGACGCTAGTGCGCATGGATGATATCTACCCAGGGTGGGGTGGTCTGGATGCCGCAAGCATGCACATCCGCAATGAGCTCCTGGGGCCACGACGAGCAGGAAACGCAGCGCGCTGGCGGCGTCACGACTGGTCCGCGGATGTCCCTGCAGAGTGGCACATGGTCGACCCGAGCGCGCCGCTCATCGTCGAGGGATGCGGCACGTTGAGCCGAGACAATGCGGCTCTGGCCGACCTCAGACTGTGGTTGACGGCGGATGACAGAGCACGCAAGGCTCGTGCCCTCGCGCGCGACGCAGGAGCATTTGATGCGCACTGGGACGACTGGCAAGGGCAGTTTGATGCGTTCGTCGCGCGCGAACGGCCGGAATCCCGCGCGAATCTCACAATTGACGCCACGGATTGGCCGCTCGTCGTGCAGGCACATTTCGGCGCCGCGGGTCTAACGTGGTGACATGAGTGATGCAGAGCGGCGCAGCGTTCCGTACGTCGTCGAATACGTGGATGGTCCTCTCGCAGGCGAGACCGAGCGGCGCGTGCTGATCGGTGGCCACTATGACAACCGGCTCGGCGCAGTCGCCGCGGTTGAGGGCCTCGAGTCGCTGTTCTGGTACAACGCGGGGGAGACCCGCGAGATCCAGGGAGAACTGCACGTTCGCTACACGTTTGACGCACCGCACAGTGATTCGAGCGAGAGCGACCGCGACGACGACTGATCCCGTCTGTGCAGCTAGCCCCGTCTATGCCGGTTAGCCCCAGCCGAGTTCGTGGAGCTTGTCGTCATCGATTCCGTAGAAGTGCGCGATCTCGTGCACGAGCGTCACGTGGACTTCCTCGCGCAGCTGCTCTTCGTCGTCACAAATCGACAGGAGCGGCTCTCGATAGAGGATGATCCGGTCCGGCATCTCGCCGAATCCGTACTGCCCGCGCCTTGTCAGTGCAATTCCGTCGTAGAGGCCGAGCAGGTCGAGGGATCCGTCCTCCGGGCGATCTTCGACGACGAAGACAACATTCTCGAGCCCGTCGACCATGTCGTCGGGCAGCGCGTCGAGTTCGTCGGTGACAACTCGCTCGAACTGCTCCGCCGTTAGCTCAAACACGCGCTAAGCATCTCACGTGCGCGGATGCGCCTACGGCGAACACCTCGCACTATCGACCACACTTGTGGCGGGAGCTTCTGCTCCCTGCCGATCCCGCTCGTCTACGCCGTTAAACCATTGGGGTGAGTAACGGGGCTTGAACCCGCGACCTCCTGGACCACAACCAGGCGCTCTACCAGCTGAGCTATACCCACCATGTTCCCGATCGACGCTTGTGGCACTGATCGAGGCAACTGAAGAATTCTATTACATTCGAGCGGCCCAGATTTCCACCACAGCGGCGGAAATGGCTCTGGTGTCGTCGGTGGATGGCCCGGGTTCGCCGACAAAGACCGCCTTGCGGTAGTACTCGAGCTCGCGAATCGACTCGAGGATGTCGGCGAGGGCGCGGTGTCCGCCGTTCTTGACCGGCGCGTTGAAGTAGATGCGCGGGTACCAGCGGCGGGAGAGCTCCTTGATCGTCGAGACATCCACGTTGCGGTAGTGCAGGTGTCCGTCCAGCCGCGGCATGAACTTCGCGAGGAACGCGCGGTCGGTGCCGATCGTGTTGCCCGCCAGCGGCGCCGTGCGGCTGGTCGGCACGAACTTGAGCACGTACTCGAGCACCTCGTACTCGGCCTCCGCCAGGCTCTTGCCGTTCGGGATCTCTTCGATCAGCCCGGACTCGGTGTGCATGTTCCGCACGAAGTCGCTCATGTTCTCAAGAGCGGAGGCATCCGGCTTGATGACGATGTTGAGTCCGGGGTCGAGAACGTTGAGCTCGAAGTCGGTGATGACCACCGCAATTTCAACAAGTTCGTCAACCTCGAGGTCGAGTCCGGTCATTTCGCAGTCGATCCAGACCAGTCGATCCGAGGAGTTAGCCATGCCAAAAGTCTACTGTGGGGCACTGACTGCCTCGGATCGAACCGAGGTGGCCGCCGTAGACTGAGGTGGTGAACCTGCTACTTTTCACCTCGGCATTCTGCCAACCGTGCAGCCAGACGCGGGAGGTGCTCGCCGAAGTGGCGCGACTGGTCCCGTCGGCGAGCGTGACCGAAATGGATGTCGCGCGGTATTCCGCGGAGGCGGAGGCCGAATCGGTCAGGATGACTCCGACGGTCATCATTCAGGATGCTGCCGGCGCCGAGGTCTTCCGCGCGGTCGGAGTGCCCACGCTTCAGCAAGTGCTCGTCGCCGCCGCGAAGGCCGTCTAAACGGCCCTGACGAACCGCCTGCGGTATCGTGGATCGCGTTGCGCGCCCCCGTAGCTCAGAGGATAGAGCAGGAGCCTTCTAATCTCTTGGTCGCAGGTTCGATTCCTGCCGGGGGCACCGGAGTAGCCATGCCGGGGCGCTGGACCAGGGCCGGGCTCAGGCCTTGACACGCGAGGCGCGCGCTCGCGGGATGATTCGCACGAGCGGGTCGACTCGCCTGAGGCTGATCCGGACCCGGAGGTTCGCGCTGCGCGCGATCAGCACGGCGATCACGATTGCTGCGATCGTCGGCACGACACCCGACGCGACCATCGCGATGTGCGGGCCGACCAACTCGACCAGCCACCCCATGATCGGGCCGCCGATCGCCTGTCCGCCAAGCAGCACGAGGATGTAGAGCGAGATCACGCGCCCGCGGATGCGAACGTTCGACGACATCTGAATGATCGAGTTCGCTCCGGTGATGAAAAGCAGGTTGGCGACCCCCGTGGCGACGAGGAACAACCCGAATGCAATCTCGTTCGGCGCGATCCCGGCCAGGGCCTGAACGATCCCGAGAGCGCCCGCCGTGCCGATGATCATGCTCAGGCGGATGCTCGTGCGCCGGGTGGACGCGATGGCGCCAGCGAGCGCACCGCCGGCGACGAGTGCGTTGAAGAAGCCGTATCCCTGCGCACCGACGTGGAACACATTGTTCGCGTATGCAGCGAGGAACACCGGCATGTTGAAGGCAAAGGTCGACAGAAACGCGAGCATCACGATGGTCCAGAAGATGACCGGTTTGGAGAGCACGTACCGCATGCCCTCGGCAAGCTGCCCCTTGCTGCGCTCGGCGGTCGGGCTGTGGAAGAGTTCGGAGCGCCTGAGCATGCTCAACGTGGCCACGACGACCGTGCAGGCGACAGCGTTGATCGCGAACGCCCAGCCGGCGCCGACCGCGGTGATCAGGATGCCTCCGACCGCGGGGCCGATGAGGCCGCCCAGTTGGAAGACCGAGGAGTTGAGGCTGATCGCGTTGCGCAGGTAGCGCGGGCCCACGAGTTCGTTGACGAACACCTGCCTGGCGGGGTTGTCGATGACCGTGACGAGCCCGAGCACGAACGAGATCACCCAGAGGTGCCAGACCTGTGCCGCTCCCGTCAGGGTGAGCACGGCCAGGCCGGCGGCGAGGACGGCGGAGGCTGACTGCGAAACGATCAGAAGCATCCGCTTCGGGTACCGGTCGGCGATTACCCCGCCCATCAGGCCGAAGAAGAGCATGGGTGTGAACTGCATGGCGACCGTGACGCCGACAGCCGCGACGCTTCCGGAGAGCTGCAGGACGAGCCAGTCCATCGCGATGCGCTGCATCCAGACTGCCGTCATCGCGAGGAGGTTCGAGGTGGTGAAGAGCCGGTAGTTCCTCACTCGGAAAGAGATGAGGGTCTCGCGCCAGGGTGGCCGGACGCTGAGGACCGGCATTGGTCCGGTTGGTGGGGCTGCGTCCAGTGGAGGTGTCACTATGTCGACGCTACGCGCGAGGGCCGTATTCTTGGGGTAACTTCAACCTATAACTACTATTGGAGATTCGAATGAGCACGTTTGAATTCGATCCGATGCTGCTCAGGACATTCCTCGCTGTTGCCGACACCCTCAGCTTCACCAAAGCAGCGTCGCGTTTGGGAATCAGTCAGCCGACGGCGAGCCAGCACGTGCGACGACTCGAGCAGGCGGCCGGACGCCAACTCGTCGCGCGCGACACGAGGGATGTGCGCCTGACCGACAACGGCGACGCCATGGCCGGATTCGCGCGTACGATTCTTGCCGCACACGCCGAAGCAGCCAGTTATTTCAGCGGTTCGGCGATGAGGGGCCGCCTGCGCTTCGGTGCCGCGGACGACCTCGCGATCACGCAGCTGCCGCAGATCCTGCGCCACTTCCGCCAGCTTCACCCCCAGGTCAACCTCGAACTCA
>JAUZGC010000004.1 GCA_030840105.1 Microbacteriaceae bacterium | reverse complement strand
GTTGTGCAGGTCTTTCGCCGTCAGCGCTCCGGCTTCATTGGCCATGTCGAGCGTGCCCGTTGCGTCCGAGAGGAATTCCACTGCGAGGCCGCGGTGCACGGCATCGCGCGCCGTCGACTCATCGCAGTGCTGCGTCATGTATCCCACAATCGCGATCGTGTCGATCTCGCGCGCCGCAAGCCAGGCATCCAGATCGGTCCCGGCAAAGCTTGACGGAAGCGCCTTCTCCACCAGGTGATCGAACGCCCGCCCCGCCACCGATTCGTGCACGGCCGCGCCGTCGCCGCCACGAGCGAAGATCGGTGAATCTTCTGGCGAGACGTGCTGGACGACGACGACAGGAATTCCTGCCCGGGTTGCCGCATCCATGGCGGCACCGATGTTCGGCAGGCTCACGTCAAGCGACGGATATTTGATGGGCATGGTCCCGGTGACGTATTCGTTCTGTACGTCGATGACGATCAGGGCGCGCTTCATGTGTTTCTCTTTCGTTGTGGTTCTGCGCATGGTCAACGCGGGAGCGGGACCTCAAGAATGCTGACGCCCGCAGCGGGCGCGGAAAGGGCCTGGTCGAGCTCGCCGCGCGTGGTCGCGCGTGCGTAGTGCCAGCCGTACGCGGTCGCCAGCGCGGCGAAATCCACCCGCTGCGGCGTGTACATCACTCGGTCGAGTGCAGCGGCGGGAGCCGTCCACGCCACTTCGAGGGCATCGAAGATCGTCCCTCCCCCGTCGTTTCCGAGCACGACCTGGACGTGGGGGCGGCGTTCGCCCTCGTTGAAGAGCAGCGCCCCGATGTCGTGCAGCAGCGTGATGTCCCCCAGCAGCACACGCGTGACACCGGATGCCGCACCCGTTGCCGCGACGCCCGATACCGCGGCGGCGGTCTGCGTCGCATGCGCCCCGCTCGCGAGCGCGATACCGATCGCCGTGGCGACCGTGCCGTCGATGCCCGCCAGCCCCCGGTTCGAGTGCACGCGGATCTTCTTGCCTGGCACTGTGCGGTCGGCATCCCGAATCAGCCGGGACGCGCCGAACAGAAGCCGGTCGTGCGGCCACGTGTATCGCCAGAGGGCGTTCACGAGCATGTGGCGCGTGACCGGCTCGCGCACGACCGCCAGCTCGGAACGAGCAAAGGCAAGCCTGCGGGCAGAGTCGGTCGACCGCGCCGCCTCGAGGTCAGGGGCAGATCCCGCTGAGGATGCCTGCTCTGCCTCGTCTACGATCGCGCGGCTCGCGAACACCCAGCGCCCGACCCACTCCCGTGCCTCACGCGCGGATGGGTCAGTGCCCTCGGCGACCGCAACCGCGCGCACGATCTGCGCGGCGCGACGGCCAGGGTTGTAGACCTCGGCGCCACCGGGAGCGACCACGATGGTTTCCACGCCGTCGCGGGTGAGGAGCGCGGGAACCTCGCGGCTGAGCGTGGGGTGCCCGAAGACGATGACCCGCTCGACGCGTCCGCCGAAGTCGGCTTCAGCAAGCAGGTCGCGGTAGGCCACCACGAGGTTGGGACCGAAGCGCGCACCGCTCGAGACCTCGGCCACGAGGGGCCATCCTCCGGAACGCGCGAGCTCCTCGGCCTCTGGCCCCGCGCCGTGCCCGGCGACAACGAGAGTGCGCGGGCCAGGCGCCAGCACAATCTCGGGACGCGACGCCGGCGGGGCCGGCGCCCCACCTGAATCCGAAACCGACCCGACGACCGGGTCCGGATCACCGGCAGCGGCCGCGGCCCCGGCCCCGGCCCCGACAGCATCCGCGTTCGCACCCATCACCCCGCTGAGGTCCGGCACGGCCGCCGACAGCGGCTCGCGGAACCCGAGGTTCAATTGCACGGGGCCGGCGTTCCTGCTGTATATGCCGGTTGCGGCATCCAACGCGGTCCGGGCGAGGTCGCGCATGGCCTCGGGTTCGCCCGCCGCGCCGACGGGTGCCGCGACATCCTCTAGCAAACGAATCGCGTCCGCATACATGCCCGGCTGCATCGTCGTCTGGTTGGACCGGATGCCCCGGAGCTCGACCGGGCGATCGGCGGTGAGCAGAATCATCGGCACCGCCGAGTGGTGCGCCTCGAGCACGGCGGGGTGCAGGTTGGCGGTCGCGGTCCCGCTCGTCGTGATGACCAGGGCCGGAACGCCCGATTCGACCGCTAGTCCGAGGGCGAGAAACCCGGCAACGCGCTCGTCAATGCGCACATGCAGGCGGATCGCCCCGACCCGCTCAAGCTCCGCGGCGACGAGAGCGAGCGCCTGCGAGCGCGAGCCGGGGCTCAGCACGATGTCGCGCACGCCAAGGCGCACGAATTCCGTCAAGAGCGTGATCGAGGCGTCGGTTGCCGGGCTGCCAGAAGTCTGGCTGCCCGAGGCCGGGCCGCCCGTTGCCGGTTCATGCATCCCGGCGGCCGGGTTGGTCGTTCTCTCCGCCGTTGTCGTCCAGCTCGGCGAGCTCCTGCTCAAGCCTGCGGATGCGCGCCTCCTGGTCGCGGTCGCGACGAAGGCGGTTGAGGAACTCGGGGTCGTCATCCGGTGCGACAGTGCGAACGCCACGCATCGCGCTTCGCCTGCCCCGGCCGACCACGAACCACAAGACTCCGCCGATGATCGGGAACAACACGATCACCAGGAGCCAGAGCGGCTTGGACAATCCGCGCACTCTGCGGGCATCGAACAACGCGCAATCCACCACCGAGTAGATGTAGAACACCGTGGCGACGACGCCCAAGACGATCCAGAGGCGAACCATGTGTCAATCGTAACTCGCGACAAGCGCGCAAAGCGCGGGAGCTCGAAAGGATTGCTCACAGGCTTCCTTCCCTTCCGCAACGTAGGCTGGCCGGGTGAAGACCATGCCACCCTGGGCCAAGTACACCGTGCTGCGGCTCCTGCTGTTTGCGGTGCCGCTTCTCGTCCTTCTGCTTTTCCAGGTGGCCTGGCCGGTCGCCGTGATCGCGGCCGCCCTGATCGGTCTGTGCCTCTCCTATCTCCTGCTCCGCAAGCAACGCGACGCCGTCGCGCGGAACATGTACGAATCGCGCCGCCGCGAGAAGGACAAGCCCGTCGTCACCGTCGACAGCGAGGTTGAGGATGCCGCCATCGACGCGGCATCCGGACCGACAGACGAGCCGCGTCGCGCCTAGAAGACCGGGTCGCGCTGAGTAAGCTGGCGCGCCTAGAAGACGAAAGCGGAGCCCAGGGCGATGGCGAACGCCAGCCCGGTGAAGCTGGTCAGCTGCAGGGCGAGGATGAGTTCCTTCGACGTCTTCGCCGTGATCGTGATGATGCACGCCGGCACGGCAAGCAACAGCGCGAAGAAGCCGAGCCACGCGATCGAATAGAAGAGCGCGAGGATCGCGAGGATCGCAAACGGCAGGAGCAGCAGGATGCAGAAGACGACGCGGGATGCGATGGGTCCGATCAGTACGGCGAGCGTGCGCTTGCCGGCCGCTCGATCCGCCTGGATATCGCGAATGTTGTTCACCATCAGCACCGCGCAGGCGATGAGCCCGGCGGCCACAGCCCCATACCAGGCTTCCTGGTTGATCACACCGGAGAGCAGGTACGTGGTTCCCGCGGTCGCCACGATCCCGAAGAACACGAAGACGAACACCTCGCCGAGCCCGTAGTACCCGTACGGACGCTTGCCACCGGTGTAGAACCAGGCGGCAGCGATGGCGGCGGCACCCACGAGCAGCACCCACCACAGCTGCGTGAGGAGAACGAGCGCGAGACCGGCGACCGCGGCGAGCGCGAAGAACGCGAGCGCAACGGCGAGCACCGTGCGCGGGCGTGCCTTGCCCGAGCCGGTAAGACGTGAGGGCCCGACCCGGTAGGCATCCGTGCCGCGGATGCCATCCGAATAGTCGTTCGCGTAGTTGACGCCGATCTGCAGCAGCAGCGCGACGGCAAGGCAGAGGACGGAGCGCACGGGATGCCAGACGCCGGGACCATCGGCGACGGATGCTGCCCCGACGCCGATGAGAACGGGAGCGATCGCGAGTGGCAGCGTTCGCAGACGCGCACCCGCAATCCAGTCCGACGCTTTCGCGGGCTTGACCTTGGCCTTGCCGGTGCCTGCGCGCGGCGTTGTGCCTCTGGCGCCATTCGAGCGCTGCGCGCGTTGCTGCGCGGCCTTCGACCGCTTGGTCTTCGAGCGATTCTGACTCATCACAGAGCGCATTCTATCCACGCACGTTATGCGAGGAGACGTCCGATCGCGACGCGGTCGGGCTTGCCGCTCGGAAGCATGGGCAGCGCGTCGAGTGTCTGGATGCGCGCCGGAGCTGCGGCGCGGCCCAGGCGGCGCACGACGTATTCGCGCAGGGCGTCGAGGCTTGTCCTTGCTGACCCCGCCACCGCCACCGCCACCGCGGGAACCTGGCCCCACTCCGCGCTCTCCACCGCGACGACGACGGCCTCCTCGAAGCCGTCGCACTCGCGCACGGCCGCCTCGACAGCGTCGAGCAGGACCTTTTCACCCCCGGAGATGATGACGTTGTCTGCGCGACCGGTGACGGTCACGCGGCCATCCTCGACCGTTCCGAGGTCACCTGTCCGATACCAGCGCGAGCCGTCGTCGTCGTGGAACGCATCCGCCGTACGTCGGGGGTCGCCCAGGTAGCCCTCGGCGAGCACCGCCCCGGCGAGCTCGAGCCGTCCGTCGACCGCACGCGCTCGGGTGTTACCGATGGGGATGCCGTCGTAGACGCATCCGCCGCTCGTCTCGCTGGACCCATACGTCGTCACGATGCGCAGGCCGAGCTCGGTGGCGCGATTGCGGAGGCCGGCGGGCAGCGACTGCCCTCCGACCAGGATGCCGTCGAACCTCCGCAGCAACGCGATGAGCGCCGGGACGTCGTCACCGGCCTCGATCAGGCGAGCGAGCTGCGCCGGAACGAGTGAGACGAAGCGCGCCTCGCCCGTCATGGTCGCGGCGAGAGCACCGAACCGGGCAGGATCGAAGTGGCCTGCCGGCAGGATCGCGGGCTCGGTCTCGGCCGCGATCGACCGAACGAGCACCTGCGCGCCCGCGACATAGTGCGCAGGCAACGCGAGCAGCCACTGCCCTGCGCCGCCCAGAGCGCTCGCGGATGCCGCGGCGCTGGCCAACAGCGCATCCGTTGACAGTGCGACGCGCTTGGGCACCCCGGTCGAGCCGGACGTCTCGATCACGAGCGCGACGTTCCGCGGCACCTCCACGGGCAGCGGCGGTGGAGCGGACGCGGACAGTGCTTCGGATGTCGCCGCCGCAGCGACCGCGCCGGCTTGCCGCGGCAGCACGGCGGGTCCGTCCCCCGTCAGCGCGTCCCGGAGCGCAGCGAAGACCGCGCGCGGATCGTCGGCTGGCAGCATCCGCAGGTCACGTGTCACGCGCGCCCCCGGGAAGAGCTAGAACTGCCACGGATACGGGGACCAGTCCGGTTCGCGCTTCTCGAGGAACGCGTCGCGCCCCTCGACGGCCTCGTCGGTGCCGTAGGCGAGCCGGGTGGCCTCCCCCGCGAACACCTGCTGTCCGACCAGCCCGTCGTCGACGGCGTTGAAGGCGAACTTCAGCATCCGGATCGCCGTGGGCGACTTGGTCAGGATGTCGCGAGCCCAGTCCAGCGCGGTGCTCTCGAGTTCGGCGTGCGGAACGACCGCATTCACCGCGCCCATCTCGTACGCGCGCTGCGCGGAGTACTCCCGGGCAAGGAAGAAGACTTCACGCGCGAACTTCTGCCCGATCTGGCGGGCGAAATAGGCGCTGCCGTAACCGGCGTCGAACGAGCCGACGTCGGCATCCGTCTGCTTGAAACGAGCGTGCTCAGCGCTCGCGATAGTCAGGTCGCACACGACGTGCAGCGAGTGACCGCCACCGGCGGCCCAGCCTGGCACGACGGCGATGACAACCTTGGGCATGAACCGGATCAGCCGCTGCACCTCGAGGATGTGCAGGCGACCAGTGGATGCCGCGTTGGCGCCCTCGTACTGGTACCCGTCGCGGCCCCGGATCCGCTGGTCTCCGCCCGAACAGAACGCCCAACCGCCGTCCTTCTGGCTCGGGCCGTTTCCGGTGAGTAGCACGACGCCGATTCGCGGGTTCGTGCGGGCATCCTCGAGCGCGGAGTACAGCTCATCAACGGTATGCGGGCGGAACGCATTGCGAACCTCGGGCCGGTTGAACGCGACGCGCGCGATTCGGCCGGTCACATCGAGGTGGTAGGTCACGTCGGTGAGCGTCTCGAACCCCGGCGCGATCCGCCACTGGGTCTCGTCGAAGATGTCGGAAACCTGCGCCATGAGGCCAGCCTACGCGGCCGCTCGTTCATTGAGAGAACCCGTGAGTGGCCTCTCGATTATCTGCGAAGCGGATGCCCGTTTACCGTTCACCAAGCCCGGGCACCTACTCTGCAGTGTGCTTGATTTATCCACGAAACGTCGTCCGAGGCGCGGGATCCTCATCCTGCGCTGGTCAGTGCTCGGCCTGGTCGTGCTCCTGCTCGCGACCGGCGGATACGTCTGGTACTCGTACCAGCACTTCGTCTCTGGCATCTCCCACATCGGGGCCATCGCGCAGCCCTCCACGGGGTCGGACCAGAACATCCTGCTTGTGGGCGACGACCATCGCCCGGCCAACGCGTCTCCCCAGGAGCTCGCTCAACTCGGAACGACGCAGGATGGAGGCAGCCTCCAGACCGACACCATGATGGTGCTCCACATCCCTGCGAACGGCAGCAAGGCGACAGTCATCTCGTTCCCACGCGACTCCTGGGTCTCGATCCCCGGGTTCGGCATGAACAAGTTGAATGCGGCATTCGAGTTCGGCACGCGAAACGGCGGAGGCGACACCGGCGGCGCGAAACTGCTGATGACCACCATCCAGAACATGTCCGGACTGACGATCAATCACTTCGTCCGCGTCTCCCTGCTGGGCTTCTACGACATTGCCCAAGCCCTCGGCCCGATCCAGGTCTGCCTCAACAATGCCGTCAACGACCCGTATTCCACGCTCAACCTGCCCGCGGGCGTCTCGACGCTCGACGCACAGCAGGCCCTCGCGTTTGTGCGACAGCGGCACGGCCTGCCCCGCGGCGACCTCGACCGCGAGGTCCGCCAGCAGTACTTCCTGTCGGTCGAGGCGCGCAAGTTCCTCAGCGCGGGAACCCTGTTGAACCCGGTGAAGCTGCAGAACGCACTCACCGCGGTGAGCTCGTCACTGCAGACCGACCCGGGCTTCAACTTCCTCAGCCTGGCCGCGCAGTTGCACGGCCTGAGCGCCAACAACCTCACGTTCGCGACCATCCCGGTCTCCGGCACGCCGACGATCTCGGTCAACGGAACACCCGTGTCGATCGTCCAGGTCGACACCGCGGCCATGCCCGCCTTCATTGCCAACGTGCTCGGCACCTCGTCGGCCTCGCCATCCCCAACCACATCCGCCTATACGAAGGCGACCCCGGCCCCGGTCTCGTCGGTTCGCGTCACCGCACTGAATGGGAGCGCTCAGAACGGGCTGGCGGCGCAGTCGACGGCCGCGCTCGCCGCCGCAGGATTCAAGACTGGCGCGCCGGGCACCACCACGACGCACGCGAAGACCACGATCGAGTATCCGGCGGGCATGGAGTCCGGCGCCAAGGCGCTTGCCGCGTACGTTCCAGGTGCCGTCCTCGTCGCGTCGTCGAGCGTCTCCGGAGTCACACTCATCCTCGGAACGGACGGGCTGACGGTCACTCACCCGGGTGCAGCCACGAGCGGCAGTACCGGATCCGCACCCGCACCAACCCCGACCTCGCCTGCGACGAGCTTCGGTGCAGCCACCTGCATCAACTGAGGCGGATGCGGAGTTCGCCCCGGATGCGGAGATAGCACCGGACACGCCGGCGCCGGGCCCGGCCGGACGGCGTGTCGGGCCGCGTCTCCGCAACGCGGCGACGAGAGGCACGCGCGCGGCCGATCAAGCCCGCCGGCCGCGCGGCTGACAGACTGGAGCCATGATCCCGGCTGTCACCGATCTGCTCGACACGGCGCACGTGGTTGCGCTCCCGCTCGTCACGCGCTTTCGCGGAATCCTGGTGCGGGAGGCGCTGCTGATGCGCGGCCCGTTCGGCTGGACGGAGTTCTCGCCGTTCACCGAGTACGACGACGAGGAGTCCACCGCCTGGCTTCGCGCCGCGATCGACTTCGGCTGGAGCGAGGCCGCGCCGCTCCTGCGCGACTCTGTCCCCGTGAACGCCACAGTCCCGGCGGTCACCGCGGCACAGGTCGCGGGGGTCCTGGCCCGCTTCCCCGGTGTCCGCACCGCCAAGGTGAAGGTCGCCGACCCCGGGCAGACGCTGGCTGAGGATGTCGCCCGCGTTCGCGCCGTCCGGGAGGCCATGGGCCCCGAGGGTCGCATCAGGGTCGACGCGAACGCGTTGTGGAATGTCGACGAAGCCGAGCACGCCATCCATGCGCTGGCGGAGTTCGACCTCGAGTACGTCGAGCAGCCGTGCGCAACGGTCGATGAGCTGGCCGAGATCCGCCGCCGCACCGAGTACCTGGGTGTGCCGATCGCCGCGGATGAGAGCGTGCGCAAGGCGACGGACCCGCTCGCTGTCGCGCGCGCAGGCGCCGCGGACATCCTCGTGATCAAGGCGCAGCCGCTCGGCGGCGTGCACGCAGCACTCCGGATCGTCGAGGAAGCCGGGCTGCCCGTCGTCGTCTCGAGCGCGCTGGACACCTCGATCGGGATCTCGATGGGTGCACACCTGGCTGCGGCCATCCCCGCGCTCGAATACGACTGCGGGCTCGGCACCGCGGCGCTCCTCGCGGCGGATGTCACGGCCGAGCCGCTGCTACCGGTGGCCGGGGCGATTGCGGTGCAGCGGGTCGAGCCGAGCCAGGCGCTGCTCACCCAGCACGCCGCCGGCGACGAGCGCCGGGACTGGTGGCTCGCGAGGCTCGAGCGGTGCTACCGCAGGATCGAAAGCACGCAACCTTAGAGGCCCAGGGGCTTACAGCCCCGAGTACGCGTGCAGTCCCTTGAAGAACACGTTGACGATGCCGAAGTTGAACATCACGGCGGAGAAGCCGATGAGCGCAAGCCAGGCCGACCGTGATCCGCGCCATCCGCGCGTGGCGCGAGCGTGGATGTATCCGGCGTAGATCACCCAGATGATAAAGGTCCACACCTCTTTGGTGTCCCAGCCCCAGTAGCGGCCCCACGCCTTCTCGGCCCAGATCGCTCCCGCGATGAGCGTGAAGGTCCACAGGATGAATCCGACGATATTCACGCGGTACGCGAGGTTTTCGAGCGTTTCGGCCCCCGGCAGCGTGGCAAGGAACCGGAACGGTGCCGGCCTGGCTTCCTCCAGCTGGCGAGCACGCCGCGCCTGCAACAGCTGTACACCCGAGAGCGCAAAACCGATGGCGTAGAAACCGGTTGCGGTGATCGCCACCATCACATGGATGACGAGCCAATACGACTGCAGCGCGGGCGGCAGTGGGACGACAGCCACGTAATACCGCATCGTCGAAATACCGAGCAGGACGAGGACGAGGCCCACCACGAAGGCGCCGAGGAATCGCAAGTCGTACCTGAGGTTCACGAGCAGGAAGATGGCGAGGATGACGAGCGTTCCCGTCATCGAGAACTCGTACATGTTGGCCCACGGCAGGCGCCCAGCGGCGACACCGCGCAGGATGTCGGCAACAAGGTGAAGCACAAAGCCGAGCAACGTCAGCACGAAGGCCACGCGCAGGCTCTTGGACCCGCTGCCTGCGCGCTGGAGCTCCTCTTCCACGCGCACGCTGATCTTCGTGAGCGTGGCTGTTCCCCCGCGCCCTTCCGCCGCGAGTGCTGCGGCCTCGGCACGGCGCGCGACGGCGCTCTGCGCCTCGGCACCGACGGCGGTGGCGCGCGCGCCACGACGGGCGAGGTCGAGTGCGAACGCGATCATGGCAATCGCGTAGACGGCCATCGCGGAGATCAAGAGCACAACGGAGAGTTGCGACAGGGTTTGAGTCACGGGGTAAGCCTAAATGCTTTTCGCAGTGGTCAAGAATGCGACGTGCTTGTCAGCAAGGGCAGCGACCGCATCATCCAGGCGGGGGTCCTCGCCGCGAGCGAGCCCAGCGTACTCGAGGCGCAACGACCCGTCCGCCTGCGAAACGGCCTTCACCCAGACCCGGCGACGCGGGACGAACAGCGACGTCAGCAGCCCACCCAGCACGAAGATCGCGAAGAACAGCACCCAGCCCTGCGAGGGGTCGTGGTGGATGTCGAGCGACGCGTAACGCTTGACGTTGTCCAGGCTCAGGGTGCCCAGGCCGTTCGGCAACTCGACCGTCTGGCCGACGGCGAGTTCGAGCGACTTTGCCACGGTATGCGGACCGTCAAGCTGCGTGAGCTTGTCCGTGTTCAGGCTGTACACCGACTGCGGGGATCCGTTATTCAGGCCGAGGTCGCCCGAGTACACGTTGAGGGTGAGCAGCGGATCCCGCAGGCCAGGGAAGGTCGAAGCGAAAGCACCCTGCGCGGTCTGGCTCGAGCCCTTGGTCGGGTAGAAGAAACCGATCATTCCGAGCTGCTTGCTGAGGCCATCCGGAACCTTGATCACACCGAGAGAGGTGAGGTTCGCGTCCTGCGGCAGGAACGGAACCGAATCCTGGAAGACGATCGTGCCCTTCGGGTCGCGCACCGTGACGGTCGGCGCGTAACCGTTGCCCAGCAGGTAGACCTGCGTGCCCGCGATCTCGAGCGGATCGTTGACCTTGATGGTGGTCTTGGCCGGCGCGCTGCCCGGCTGCGTCGTCGTCACGTACGTCGTGTAGTCGAGGGGCAGGCCAAGGGCGTTCTTGTTCTGCGTCTCGTACTTGACGGCAAGGTCGTCGACCTTGATCGAGAAAGGCGAGAGCGAGCCGTCGTTGAAGAAACGGCCGGGACTGAACGAGTTGTACGACGCCAGGTTATTGACGAAGCTCTGGCCGACCACGACAATCTTCTGGCCGACGTAACCGAAGCCGCCGCCGATGCCGACCGTGACCAGGATTCCGAGAAGCGCGACGTGGAAGACGAGGTTTCCCGTCTCACGCAGGTACCCGCGCTCAGCAGAAACGGATGTCGAATTCCGGTCCTCGTAGATGGTGACCCGATATCCGGACCTGCGCAGCAGGCTGCGCGCGGCCTCGATCGCGGTGGCAACAGTCGCAGGCCGGGCATCCGCTGGACCGACATCGCGCGTCGTGAATCCGGCAAGGCGGTTGAGCCGCACCGGCGTCTTCGGCGGCTTCTGTCGCATGGCCTGCAGGTGGTGCTTGGTACGCGGGATGATGCATCCGATGAGAGACGCGAAGAGCAGCAGGTAGATGGCCGAGAACCACACCGAGGTGTAGACGTCGAAGGCCTGGAGCTTGTCGAGGAACGGCGCGAGTTGCGGGTTGGCCTGGAAGTACTGGGTGACACCGTTGGGATCCGAGCTGCGCTGCGGAACGAGCGACCCCGGCACCGCCGCGATTGCAAGGAGCATGAGCAGGAACAACGCCGTGCGCATGCTCGTCAGCTGGCGCCAGAACCAGCGCACCCAGCCGACGGGTCCGAGCTTCGGCTGGTTCAGTTCGTCGTCCCGCGCCGTCGGCACGTAATCGACGTGGTCAGATGGCCTGCTCAAATCCAGGAATCACCGCCCCTAATTCACTGATCAATATTCCCCACAGGCCACTCACCATGAGCACACCAATGGCGATGAGAAGGATGCCGCCCACGATGTTGATGGCACGAATGTGTCGCCTGAGGAATGCAACGGACCCCGCGACCCAGTTGAGACCGAGCGCAACAAGCAGGAACGGGATCCCGAGCCCGATGCAATAGAACAGGCCGAGCAGCGCCCCGCGCCATGCCGACCCTGAACCGACGCTCAAAGCGGAGATCGCGCCGAGGGTGGGCCCGATGCACGGAGTCCAGCCGAGCCCGAAGACGATGCCGAGCAGCGGAGCACCCGCGATCCCGGTCGCCGGTCGCCAGGCGGGCTTGATGGTGCGCTGCAGGACCGTGAACTGCCCGATGAAGACGAGCCCCATCACGATCACGACGACGCCCAGGACGCGGATGATCGGAT
>JAUZGC010000268.1 GCA_030840105.1 Microbacteriaceae bacterium | reverse complement strand
TCAACCTCGGCCGAGAACAACGCCTCTACAACACCCACCAACGCATCGCCCTCGCCGCACGAGACGGCGGATGCCGCTGGCCGAACTGCGAGAGACAGCCAAACTGGACAGAAGCGCACCACATCCGCCATTGGAAACGCGACCACGGCGAGACGAATCTCACCGACGGGCTCCTCCTGTGCCGACATCATCACCTCCTGCTCCACAACAACCACTGGGAAATCCGACGGGAGAACTCCGACTACTGGCTGATCCCACCACCCGACATCGACCCAGCACAGGTGCCACGACTGATGCCGAGCAAAAGCGCCGCACTGCGCGACCTGCAACACGAACAGCTCTGCGACCTGCAGCATGGCCAGCGCGACCAGCAGCAAAGCCCTGGCCGAGACCACGACCACGACCACGAAAGGAACCCAGAGACGGTAGCCAGCTGACCGCGCCGACGCGACCTCTGGGAAATCGGTGCGAGCTGGAATTGGAACAGCAGCGAGGCCCTCGCCACAGCCATGTTCACGCCCACAGCCACGGCCACGCCGACGTCCACAGCCACGGCCACGCCGACGTCCACAGCCACAGCCACAGCCACAGCCACAGCCACGGTTACGGTTACAAGCACAGGCACAGGCACAGGCACAGGCACAGGCACAGACACAGGCACGAACACGAGCACGAACAACACCCAGACACCGCGGCGAACTGACGACGCCGACACAACCCGAGGGAGTGTAATCTCGCTTAGCCTCTGGTGGCGACCTGAACCACCGCGCCAAAGAGGCGCCCGACCATCAGGTCGGACGCCTCCTGCGCAGGGACAAGCCTCACGTTGGTTGAGAAGCCACCGTCGATCCGGCGTAAGCCGACCCGTGGCCACTCAGCGCAGCCGCCCACTCAGAACGCAGCCCACCTACTTAGAGCGCAGCCGCCCACTCAGAGCGCAGCCCACCTACTAGAGCGCAGCCTGTCTACTCCGAACGCAGCCGCAGCGACACGAGACCACCATCGACCTCGATGCTCGTGCCCGTCGTCGATCCGGACAGCGGGCTGGCCAGATAGGCGACAGCTCCGGCGACCTCGTCGGCCGAGACCAGACGTCCGTGCGGTTGGCGAGCCTCAAGCGCGGCACGCTCGGCCGCCGGATCGGCTGCAGAGTCGAGCAGTCGGCCGACCCACGGGGTGTCGGCCGTACCGGGGTTGACGCAGTTGACACGGATGCCTTCGCGGATGTGATCGGCGGCCATCGCGCGGGTCAGGGCGAGCACCGCGCCCTTCGTTGCACTGTAGAGCGCGCGCTGCGGCAACCCGACGGTCGCTGCTGCCGAGCAGGTGTTGACGATCGCGGCGGACGGCGACGTCTGCAGGTGCGGGAGGGCCGCCCGGCTCACCCGCACAATTCCGACGACGTTGATGTCGTATGCCCGGTGCCATTCCTCATCGGTGTTGTCCGCGACCGTGCCCTGTGCGCCGACGCCTGCATTGTTGACCACGATGTCGAGGCGACCAAACCGCTCGACGACCGCGTCGATGGCTGTGCGCACCGAGGCGTCGTCCGCGACGTTCGCCTGGACGGCGAACAGCCCATCGGCAGCGTCATCCGGGTTCAGGTCGAGCACCGCCACGCTGGCGCCCTGCTCGCTCAGGCGACGGGCGATCGCGGCTCCAATGCCGGATGCGCCTCCCGTCACAACTGCTACGAGGCCGTCAAACTCTCCACTCATTGCGTTCCTTTCTTGGGGCACCGAAATGCCTTTGGGGTATCGAAATGCCTTTGGGGCACCGAAGCGACACGGTCCTACGCCCAGCGCAACACGAGGGGATCCTTACGCCTGGCCATCTCAATGAGCTGCGACCTGGTCTCCGGACCCACCTCGGCCAGCGGCGCCCGAGTTCTGTCACTGTCGATGATGCCGCCTTCCTTCATCAAAATCTTGGCGGCGCGCAAGCCGACCTGGCGATTTTCGAAGTGGATGAATGGCAGCAGGTCCTCCCACTGGGCTACCGCCTTGTCGCGGTCACCCGCGTGGAAGTCCCGCACGATCTGCCCAAGCTGGTCCGGCACCATACAACTGCTCATCGTGCCCTGCGCCCCGGCGTCGAGGTCGGGGATCAGGGTGATCGCCTCCTCGCCGTCGAAGACACCGGGCAGGTCGTCGCCCGCGGCGGCGATGAGCGCGCGGAGCTTGGCGGCCGTCTGCGGCATCTCGACCTTGACGTACCTGATCTGTGGTACCTCCCTGCCGAGGCGTGCCAGCAGCGACACCGACAGTGCGGTCGGGCTCATCGGCGCATCCTGCACCATGATGTCGATGTCGAGCCCGTCAGCCACGCGCTTGAAGTACTCCACCACGCCGTTGTCGTCGACCTTCATGGTTGCGCCGAAGAACGGCGGCATGAGCATGACCATGGCCGCGCCCCGCTCCTGTGCTTGCCGGCTGCGCTGCGCCGCAATCCGCGCACTGAAGTGACTCGTCGTCACGCACACCGGAAGCCGGCCGGATGCCTGCTCGACCGTCGCCGTAAGCACGCGCTCGCGCTCGTCATCCGTCAGCGAGAACTGCTCGGAATAGTTGGCGAGGATGCACACCGCATCCGACCTGCCATCGACCACGTAATCCACGACTCGGCGCTGACCGGCAAGGTCCAGTTCCTCGTCATCGGTGAAGACGGTGGGCGCGACGGGGATGACGCCCCTGAGGATGCTCACGATGCGTTCCTTTTATATATGGAGGTCGGATATATGGAGGTCGGATATATACGGAGTTCGGATATGGAGGGTCGATATTGAGGTCGGATACTGAGGTCGGATATATGGATATTCAGGGCGCGGGTAAACAGAGTCCTGGCTCAGACGCCGACGACGGTGTTGGCCAGCTGGCCGAGCTCGCCGACCTCGATGGTGACGACGTCGTTCTCGAGAAGGGTGAAGTCGAGGCCGGGCACCGCGCTCGTGCCGGTCGAGAGCACAGCGCCGAACGGGTAGACGTCGGCGCGGAACAGGTAGCCAGCCAGTTCCTCGAAGCTCCGCTTGAGCTTGGCCGTGGAGGTCTCGCCCGTCCAAACCAGGTCACCGTTGCGGGAGACGGCCGCGCCAATCGAGAGGTCTCCGGGATTCTCGACGGCCGAAGCCAGCCGAATCCATGGTCCGAGCGCACAACTGTAGCGATAGATCTTCGCCTGCGGCAGGTACAGCGGGTTCTCGCCCTCGATCGACCGAGAACTCACGTCGTTGCACACCGTGTAGCCGACGATGACCCCCGCCGAGTTCAGAACGACCGCCACCTCAGGCTCCGGCACATCCAGCGTGGAGTCGCTGCGGATGCCGATCGGGCCGCCGTGGCCGGAGACGCGCCAGCCCATCGCCTTGAAGAAGAGTTCGGGCCGCACCGCGTCGTACACGCGGTCGTAGACATCCGCCTCCTGGCTCTCCTCCATGCGGGCTTCCCGCGACACCTGATACGTGACGCCGGCCGCCCACACTTCGGTGTGATCGTCGAGCGGCGCGAGCAACTCGACCGGGGCCTCGGCTACCCCGGTCAGAGCATTGAGGTGAGACTCCAGCTCCTCGGCGCTGAGCGCCAGCAGGCCCGCCAGGCTCGCGTCGTAGGCGAGTTCGCGCAGTCCGTCCGCACCCTGGTAGTACCAGCGGGTGCGACCCCCGGCGGTCCGTCCCTTCAGGAGCGTGCCCGGCGGGATGCTGTCGGCGAGTTCGTGTGCCATGGTCATTATCCGATCTGTAGCTTGCCGTCGATGCGCCGGACAAGGCCCGGCGTGGGGTCGTCACGCAGTTCGCGCGGGAGCACTTCCACGGGCGCCTCCTGGTAGACCACGGGACGCACCCACCGGCGGATGGCATTCGCGCCGACCGAGGTCGCCGCCGAGGTCGCCGCAGGGTACTGTCCGCCGTGGTGCATGGTCCAGGAGACCGCGACACCGGTCGGGTAGCCATTGAAGACGATCCGACCGGAGCGCTTCTCCAGCTCGCCCACGACATCCGTCAACTGCGGGTCCCCTGCACCAGAGGTGTGAACCGTGCCGGTGAGCGCGGGCGGGAAGGCGGCCAACGCCTGCGCGAGCTCGTCCTGGTTGCCGTAGCGGATGACGACGCCGAATGGGCCGAAATGTTCCTCGAGGAGCAGCTCGCTGTTCGCCCCGGTCAGCGCCTCTGCACGGACCTCGATGAGGAGCGGTGCCACCGCACGGTCGGTACCCTCGCCCGTCGAGAGCACGGTCACATCGTCCAGCTGCGTAAGCTGCGACGACGCACCCAGGTACGCGGAGCGGATGCCGTCGTTGAGCATGTGGCCGGGAGCAACCGCCTGCAGGGAGTCGACGATCGAGTCGACGACACGGCTGCCTGCATCCGTGTCGGGAACCAGGAACAGGCCCGGCTTGGTGCAGAACTGGCCGGTGCCCATGGTCATCGACCCGGCGATGCCGGCACCGATTTCCGGCGCGCGGGTCTCGGCGGCGGCATCCGTCACGACGAGCGGGTTGACGCTGCCGAGCTCCCCGTAGAAGGGGATCGGCACCGCACGAGCGGATGCCGTATTGAAGAGCGCGCGGCCACCAGCGAGGGAGCCGGTGAACCCGACGGCGGCAATTTTGGGGTCGGCCACGAGGCTCGTTCCCGCCTCCCAGCCGAAGACGAGGGCGAAGACACCCTTCGGCGCCCCGAACTCCGCGAGCACCTCCTGGAAGATCTCGTCGACCAGCACCGAGGTGCCGGCGTGTGAGGGATGGGCCTTGACGATCACGGCACACCCTGCCGCCAGCGCGGAGGCGGTGTCGCCGCCCGGCGCACTGAACGCGAGCGGGAAGTTGCTGGCGCCGAAAACGGCAACGGGCCCGAGCGGCACGTTGATGCGGCGCAGGTCGGGACGCGGACCGATCGGGGTATCTCCCGCATGTTCGATCGACACGTCGAGGTAGCTGCCTTCCAGCGCCACCTCTCCCATCAGGCGCAGCTGAAAGGCCGTCCGCGCGAGTTCACCGGTGAGCCTCGGCACGCCGAGGGCGGTTTCGTGGTCGGCGATGGCGACGATCTCGTCGCGGTGGCTCTCGAGGCCGTCGGCGAGCGCGTTCAGGATGCGCGCTCGGCCTTCCCTGCCCTGGCCGGCCAGCCACGTGGTGGCCTCGACCGCCTGGGCGCTGAGAGCGGCGATTTCCGCGGCAGACGTCTCCCAGGCGACATCCTTGCCCGGCTCTCCTGTGCGTGCGTCGATGGACGCTACTGCGATGGGCGACACTTTCCCGCCTTCCTTTCGATGGATTCGATGGCTGTTTCGAGCGTGGCGACGACCACGCGGCCGGCTAGTACGTTGCCCGACCGCCACTGATGTCGTAGACGGCACCCGTCGAAAAACTGAGCTTGTCCGAGATGAGCCACGCCACGAGTTCGGCGACCTCGTCCGGCCGACCGACCCGCTTCATCGGGATCAGGCTCGTGATGTGGGCGAGGACCTCGGGAGCCGTGCTCGCATTCATCGGGGTGTCGAAGACCGCGGGGGCAATCGCATTGACGAGCACACCCGTGGTCGCGAGCTCCTTGCCGAGCGACTTGGTCAGCGCGATGACCGCGGCTTTCGTGGCCGAATACGCCGACATGTTGGGGTTTCCGTCTTTGCCAGCCATGCTGGCAAAGTTCACAATGCGGCCCCAGCCGCGCTCGACCATACCCGGCACGAAGGCACGACACAGGTTGAAAGTCCCGTTGACATTGACCGCGAAGGTCCTTGCCCACTCGTCGTCGCCGATCTCCCAGAGCGGTTTGTTCGGCCCGACCATGCCCGCGCTGTTGATCAGGATGTCGATGGGACCGACCTGCTCAGCAGCGTGTGCGACGGCTGCGGAGTCGGCGATGTCGACCGCAAAATCGGCGCCCTCGGTGACATCGAAGGTGAGAACACGGATGCCGTCTTCCGCAAGCCGCTCCGCACTGGCACGCCCCAGACCGCTCTGACCTCCGGTGATCACGGCCGTTCGTGTCATTGTTTGTGCGGGGCTTTCTTTCATTCTGCGGAATTGCAATCTAAACTTTAGAATCTTATGAAGACTACTCGAAGCGCAAACGATTCGGAACTGGCCGCCGAAGAGAAGCTTGTCGGTTCGGATCGCGTGCTGGCAGTCCTCTCCGAACTCGCGGAGCATCCTGGCGGCATCGGCCTCGACGAGATTGCGCGCGCCGTCAACAGCCCCAAGCCCACCGCGCACCGTGCGCTTGCCGCCCTGCGCAGGGCAGGGTTCGCAAACCAGGACGGGAGGGGCCATTACGTCCTCGGCGACAAGTTCCTGCGCATGGCATTCGCCCACCACGAGGCGCGGCCAGATCACATTCGCGTGCAATCCATCCTCCAGGTACTGGCGGACTACCACGGGGAAACCGCGCACTACGCCGTCCTCGACGGCCGGTCCGTCGTCTACCGGTCGAAGGTCGATCCGCCGAGCGGTGCCGTCAAGCTCACCTCGACGGTCGGCGGCCGCAACCCGGCACACGCGACCGCGGTCGGCAAGGTACTTCTCGCGCACGCCCTCCCGGACCGGGAAGCCGTGCGCGCGTGGATAGGCAGGGCCAAACTGGAGCGCCGCACCGAGCACACCAGGGTGACCGTCGACGAACTGCACGAGGAACTCGAACGGGTTCGCGAACTCGGGTACAGCATCGACGACCAGGAGAACGAGGTCGGCATCAACTGCATCGCGGTCGCCGCCTACCTCACGTCGCCGACCGTGCCAAGCGGGGCGATCAGCGTGAGCGCGGTCGCGTATCGCACGCCCATGCAGACCCTCATCGACGGCCTTCCGCGCATCCAGCGCATCATTGCCGGCCTGGCCCCCGACGCTTAGGCGCTCTGCGGACCTCGTAGGCTTTCACACAGCCGCATTGAACATACGACAACTACGTCTGGAGACAATTTCATGCAACTCATGCGCATCGGAGCCGTTGGCGCCGAGAAGCCCGTCGTCCGCATTGGCGACGAGGGCTATATCGACGTTTCGGATGTCGTCAGCGACTTCAACGAGGAATTCTTCGGTAGCGGCGGCCTCGCCACCCTGCCGGGGATCGTCGCGGAGCGCGTCGAGGCCGGCCGCGTAACGCCGTTCGCCGGCGAGCGGATCGGCTCCCCCATCGCCCGGCCGCACCAGCTCCTCTGCATCGGCCTCAACTACAGCGACCACGCGGCAGAGACCGGCCAGGCGATTCCCGCCGAGCCGATCCTCTTCACCAAGTCCCCGAACACGCTTATCGGCCCGAACGATGACGTGCGCATCCCCCGCGGTTCGACGAAGACCGACTGGGAGGTCGAGCTCGGAATCGTGATCGGCAAGCGTACGAGCTACCTCGACAGTGTCGAAGACGCACGCGATGCCATCGCCGGCTTTGTGCTCGTCAACGATGTCAGCGAGCGCGAGTTCCAGATGGACCGCGGCGGCCAGTGGTCGAAGGGCAAGTCGGCGGAGACGTTCAACCCGGCAGGTCCGTGGCTCGTCACCCAGGACGAGATCGCCGACGTCAACGCGTTGAGCATGTGGCTTGACGTCAACGGTGTGCGCCGCCAGAACGGCACGACGTCGACCATGATCTTCGACCCGTACTTCATCGTGCACCACCTGAGCCAGTTCATGGTGCTCGAGCCGGGCGACCTCATCAACACGGGAACCCCGCCGGGGGTCGGTCTGGGCTTCAAGCCGCCGATCTTCCTGCAGCCGGGCGACGTGATGGAGCTCGGGATCGACGGGCTCGGCACGCAGCGTCAGACGCTGCTGGCTCCGCGGTAGCCAGAGTACTGTTCGGCCGTGTCTGCGCCCGCGCGGCGCGTCTGCGCCCGGTCGCGCGGGCGCACACGGCTCAGGTGGGCGCAGACACGTCGGGACGTGCCGGAGTGCCCGCACCGGCATTCCGCAGCAAGCTGTAGCGACGGATGCGCGGGCGCCTCAGTGCACAGACGCGGGTCGCTCAGATCGTCATAGCGGAGAATCCGCCGTCGACGTGGATGACTGCACCGGTCACAAAGCCGGACGCGAGCGGGGCAGCGAGCCATAGCAGCGCCCCGTCGAGTTCTTCTGGCGAGCCAAGACGCCGCATGGCCGTGTGCCCGATGATGCTGTCGACGCGCTCGCGCGTGAGCAACGCACGGTTCTGCTCCGCGGGGAAGAAGCCGGGCGCGATCGCATTGACGCGCACACCCTCCGGGGCGAGCTCCCGCGCCAGGTACTGGGTGAGGTTGTTGATACCGGCCTTCGCGACGCCGTAGCCGAAGACCTTGCTCAGCGGCGGTCCGGACGATGCCGACGAGATATTGATGATGGATGCGCCATCCGGCCGGTTGCTCATCTGCGGCGCGAAGATCTGGCAGGCGCGGAAGACCGAGGTGAGGTTCACCTCGAGCAGGCGCTCCCACTCCTCGTCACCAAGCTCGGCGAACGGCGTCTTGCCGTTGACTCCAGCCGCATTCACAAGGATGTCGATGCCGCCACCTTGCGCGAGGTCGGCAGCTGCCACTCCCAACGTCGTGCGGTCGGAGACATCCGCCGCGATGAAGCGCGCACGCCCTCCGGCGGCCTCGATCTCGGCGACCACGGCCGTGCCGCGCTCCTCGGACCGGCCGAGCACGGCCACCTCGGCGCCCGCAGCGGCGAGGCTCTGGGCGAACCGGCCGCCGAGCACGCCGGTGCCGCCGATGACAGCCGCGCGCTTGCCGGTCAGGTCGAACAACGCGGCAGGAGTAGGTACGGCGCTCATACGACGGGCCTCATCGGCGCGATGTGCCGCCCGATGTAGGTCTCCAGGGCCTGCGCGTATCGCTCGGGCTCGGCATCCAGCAGGGCATGCAGTTCGTCGTCCAGGCGGCGCGTGCCGTTCTCGTCCTGCAGCATCAGCACCGCGCCGTATCCGACGTGGAGTATCTGCCGGCTGTCGGAGCCCGTGACGAGGTCGACGAGGTCGGCATCCGCCACGTCACGCGAGAGAGGCGTGCGATCGAGGTTGGCGGAGACCGTGTATGACGCCCGTGAGCCGGCGTACGCCTCGCGGCTTACGTCGTAGATCTCCCGGAACAGCGAGGGGGCGAATTCGGCGGCGAGCTGCACGGCTTCAAGGTAGCTCGTGCCCGAGGTCTTGAGGTGCAGCATCCCACCGGTGGCTTCGGCGGCCAGGCCGTAGATGCTGAACTTGTCCGACCCGGAGTGCAGGCTGATCTTGTACGGCCCGAGCGCGGATGCGACGGCAAAGTGCTCGCGGAGGCTCGCGGCGAAGACGTCGGTGGGTCCGATGTACTCCACACCCTTTTCGAACCCGCCAACGTACCGCGGAGCGAACCCGTTCCAGGTCACACCCAGTCGCTTGAGTTCGGTCGCGAGATACACATGCTCGGCGATCGTGGTCGGGTCGTCGGTCTCGTCGACCGCGATCTCAACCTCCACCTCGTACGTGGCGTTGGCCATCAGGTGGCGATACATCCGCACGGTGTACGCGATGGCGTCCCCGTACTTGTAGGCAGCGCGGCGCAGCTCCGACTCGCTCACCCGCAGCACGGGGTCGAGCACGTCACCGGAATACCGGCGCAGGAGCGATGCCTCGTCGTCCTCGAGTGCATCCCATGGGATGCCGGCCAGCTCGCCGGCGTATCCGGCGGGAACCGCGTTCACCGTGTCACCCGCGTCGAGCGTGAAGGAGGTGAATCCGGCGACCAGGCACCTGTCGATGTCATGCGTCGACTTCAGGTGATCGGCATCCGCACCGACCTGGCGATCCCAGCCGCCCTGAAGGGCGCCGAACGTCGCGGCATCCAGCACCTCCTGGGGCGTGCGCTCCAGGCGATCCATCTCCCTCGCCGACTGCTGGGCAAAGACGGGAACGATGCCGGCGCCGTACGTCTGGAACGCACGCACGTGCCCCGGCGTCGCGCGAGCAAGGCGGTCGCCGACACCGGCCGAGGTGTGCAGCCCAACGGGCTTCGGCGTCAGCCATGGCACGCTTGCACGCACGGCCGCTGCGTTGGCAGCCGACAAGGGCCCTTCGAGAACGGCACCGGACGCAGCCTCTGCGGCCGTGCCGTCGAAAGCCTGAAGGCCCTCGGCGGTGGGGGCGGCCACCCGCAACCGTCGCTGGCCTCCTGCGCCGCTGACACTCAGCGTCAGCGGCCCCGAAACCAATTCCTTGATGATGGTCTCGCTCACGCTCGACTTCCTCGTCTCACTACTCGATCAACCGGTTCGTACGGATGCGCGCTAGCGCGCGAGAAGGGACGACGAATCCGGGTCGAGGTACAGCCGCGCGTTGGGCGACTGCTGCAGGATCGACCCTGGAACCAGCGGCGTGATCGGGCCCTCGAGCGAGTCCTTCACGGCCTTGGCCTTGCGCGCCTCCGGCGTGAGCACGAGCACATCGGCCGGACGCAGCAGCGCGTGGACCGTGAGCGAGAGTGCGTGCGTCGGGGTGTCGTCAAGGCCGGAGAAGTGGCCCTCGCCGATCTGCTGCATGCGGCAGGCGAGATCCAGCTCGACCACGTGGATCAGCTCGCGGGTCTCGAAGTCGGCGGGCGGGTCATTGAACGCGAGGTGGCCGTTTTCGCCGATTCCCATCACGCAGATGACGGGGTCGAGGTCCTTGATCAGCTTGGTGTAGCGGGCGAGCTCCTCTTCGACGGGCTCGTGGTCGCCGAGCACTCCGTAGAAGGCCTTCGGCTTCAGCGGCTCGACGAGGTTTTCCTTCATCCACCGGCGGAAACTGGCCGGGTGGTCCTCGCTCATGCCGAGGTATTCATCCATGTGCAGGATGCTGATGCGCGACCATTCGATATCCGTGCGCTCGCGCAGCGCGCTGGCAAACGGCAACTGCGAGTTGCCCGTCGCGAGGATGACGGCGATCTCGTCGCGCGTCTCCAGCGCGGCGCGGACCGTCTTCGCAAAGTCTTCGGCTGCGGCTACGCCCAGTGCGGTCGCGGATTCCGCGATCGAGACGTCGAGCTGCCCGTATTTGAGATGTTCCATAGAGGCATCCCTCTCATTAATAGTGTTTGTCATCCTCTTGAGCGAGACTAGACGCAATAAACATACTTATGCAAAAGCAGAGGGCCCATGGCCCATGGTGCATATGCGGGTCCGTGGTGCCTACGCGCGACTAGACGGGCTGCGTGGATTCCCAGATCGAGCTCATCTCGCTCATGGTCTGTTGCATGATCCGCAACATCGACTCCTGGGCAACATCAGCCGCGCCGCGCTGAATCGCGCTCGCGACATCAACATGCAGCTGCATGGCGTCGCGGTGCGGGTGCACAGGCATCAGCCCATAGTGCGTGCGACCGCTCAGGACCTCACTGACGAGGCTCGTCAGTTTGCCGAACATCTCGTTGCCCGAACTCGCCAGGACCAGCCGGTGGAACTCGATGTCGAGCGAGAGGAAGAGCTCCTGGTCGCCGGCCTCACCGGCGGCCCACAGCCTGCCAACGAGGCCCATCAGGTCGCTCGCATCCGTCAACGGAGCACGGATGGCGGCAAGACGCGCCGCTTCGGGCTCGATCGCGGTGCGCAGCTCCGTGAGGGAGCGCAGCTGAGTGATTCGTGCCGACGAGGCCAACCGCCAGCGGATGATTTGGGGATCGTAGAGATTCCACTTCTCCGGCGGGAGCACGTAAACACCCATCCGGCGGCGCGACGCCACCAGCCCCATCGACTCGAGGACGCGAACAGCCTCCCGCACGACAGACCGGGACACCTCGTACTGGTTTTCGATCTCCTCGATCGTGACGACCGTTCCTGTGGCCAGTTGACGACCACAGATCGCGAGCCCCAGCTGATCCAGAAGCCGTCCGTGCAGGCCCCGCTTCAACCCTGTGGCACCGCTGTCCTGAGTCACCATCGTTTTCTCACTACCAGCCGCTGCGTTCATCTAAGCGAGAGTAACGGACCGTCCGCCAAAACCCGACGGACGGTCACGTTCGTGTCGCGAAACGACAACCTCGCCTTACCAGTCGTGAACGGTCCCGTCCTTGAGCCGATTGACCGGCAGGTACGCGCCCTGGTACTCGAACTTCGAGGCTGCCTCGTCGTTGTATGTGACCCCGAGGCCGGCCTGATCACCCGGGTGCAGGTAACCGTCTTCGAAGGTGAACGACTGGATGAACACCTCGTTGGTGGCATCGCCGTGCTGCATGTACTCCTGGATGCCGAAGTTGTGGATGGCGAGGTCCAGGTGCACCGCTGCGGCCATGCCGACGGGCGAGATGTCGGTCGGTCCGTGGATGCCGGACTTGATCTGGTACTGCGCTGCGAACTCGAGGATCTTCTTGAGCGCCGAGATGCCACCGGTGTGGGTGACCGCGGAGCGCACATAGTCGATCAGCTGCTCGGTGATCAGCGTCTGGTAGTCCCAGACGGTGTTGAAGATCTCACCGATCGCGAGCGGGGTGACCGTGTGCTGCCTGACGAGACGCAACGCCTCCTGGTTCTCGGCCGGCGTGCAGTCCTCGAGCCAGAACAGGTCATACGGCTCCAGCGACTTGCCAAGCTTGGCTGCCTGGATCGGCGTCATCCGGTGATGGCCGTCGTGCAGCAGGGTCAGTTCCGGTCCGAACTCGTTACGAACCGCTTCGAAGACGGTCGGCACGTGCCGTAGGTAGGCTGCGGTGTCCCACTGCTCCTCGACGGGCAGGGCGGTCCGCCTGGCGGGCTCGTAGTCGTAGCGCTTCCCGCCCACCGTCGGGCTGGACGCGACACCGTAGACGGAGCCGAGGCCGGGAACGCCGGTCTGGACCCGGATGGCCTTGTAGCCAAGGGCCTGGTGCTTGCGGATGGAGTCGAACAGTTCGGGGACATCGAGACCGCTCGCGTGCCCGTATGCGCGGACTCCGGTGCGCGACGCGCCACCAAGGAGCTGGTAGAGGGGCATGTTGGCGGCCTTCGCCTTGATGTCCCAAAGCGCGACGTCAACGGCCGCGATGGCAGCCATGGTGACCGGGCCGCGACGCCAGTATGCGCCACGATAGAGGTACTGCCAGGTGTCCTCGATCTGGTGCGCGTCACGGCCGATCAGCAGTGCGGCAACATGGTTTTCGAGGTAGCTC
>JAUZGC010000033.1 GCA_030840105.1 Microbacteriaceae bacterium | reverse complement strand
TCCAGATGCGGACCTGAACGGGTGCCAGCCTGAACGGGAGCCAGCCTGAACCGATGCCAGATGATCGGCTTGACCACACGTCTATGATCACCGAACGGGCGATCACCCTGTGGCCGACGCGACCGGGATCATCGACGCGGTCAGCTCCCACTGAGAATCCGACAACGCCTGAATCCGCTCACGTCAATGATCAAGAAGTTCATGCGCTGGTGGAGCCGTTGACCGGGGCCGCGGCCGGACTCACCACTGATTTCCTAGGAGCCATCCAGCGTTCGGGTATACCGCTCGAGGCGACGATCAGGGACAAGCCAGATCAGGGCAACGACCGTGTACGCCACCAGGCCGAGCGCAGGCAAGGCAAGAGCAAGAGCGAGCCCGGCGAGGTAGATCAGCGGTGAGAGCTTGCCTTTCCAGTCCCGGCCGAGCGCTTTCGCAAGTGGGCCGTCTGCGCCCTGCTGCGAAATGAACGCTCTTTGCAGGACGAAGTACGCGATGGCAGAAAACAGCAGATTGATTCCATAGAGCATCACAGGCACCTGCACGAAGCCGGTCTCGTCCATCCACCGCGTGGTGAATGGGATGAGGGAAAGCCAGAACAGGAGGTGCAGGTTCGCCCACAGGATCGCGCCGTTCACGGTACCGGCGAGCTGGAGCATGTGATGGTGGTTATTCCAGTAGATCCCGAGGTAGACAAAGCTCAGCACGTAGCTGAGGAAGATCGGAAGCGTCGACAGCAAGCCGGACCATGTCGGTTCCGTGGGCGGTCGGAGGTCGAGAACCATGATGGTAATGGCGATGGCCAGGACGGCGTCACTGAAGGCTTCGAGCCTGGTCGTGGTCATCCGTGTTCCTCTCCGAGGCCACCATCCTAGGGTGGTGCTCCCTTGAACGGAGAGGTTGAGCATTGTAACGACCAGGGGTTTGAACAAGACTGGTGGAGCCACTTCGTGAGTTTTCGACGATCCAGCCCTGGGCTCGCGGCCTGCGTGATCAGCTGCATCGGGAGGTCGACATGACTGTACTTGTTCCGGCAACACGAACGCGGCGGCACGGCTGGTGGTGGAAGGCACTCCTGGTCGGATTGGGGCTGTGGGCGGCCACGATCGCCGTCACAGCGGTCACGCTCAACTCCAACCTCGTTCCCACGCTCATTCTCCTTGGCAGTTTTTTGGTGCCATTCTGTGTTGTCTTGTTCGCGGCGGAGCGCATCACGGGCAACGTGACCGGCACAGAGGTCATGCTCGCGTTCGTCGTGGGCGGCCTGTTCGGGGTGCTCGGGGCGACGTTGCTTGAGGTGAACCTGCGTCCCACTGCGTGGACCTACCTTGGGGTCGGATTCATCGAGGAGTTCGTCAAGGCCGTGATCCTGGTCGCCATCGGGTTCAGGGTCGTTCCGAAGAACGCCAGGCAGGGTGCGCTCCTCGGTGCGACTGTCGGGGCCGGCTTCGCCGCATTCGAGTCGGCCGGTTATGCGTTCAACGCGTCCCTGACCCCGGGAGGAATCGACCTCGTCTCGATCCTGCAGACCGAGGTTCTTCGCTCGATCCTCACGCCCGTTGGCCACGTGCTCTGGACCGCGATCGTCGGTGCGGTTCTCTTCGGAGCAGCCCGCGAGAAATCGCGCTACCGCATCACATTCGGTGTCATCCTCGCGCTCTTGGGTGCCTCACTCCTGCACGGGCTGTGGGACTCCATGAGCGGAATCGCATCGTTCCTCGCTCTGCTGGTCACCGGAAACATCGATCCCCTGGTGCGATTCGGCTTCCTGCGCCCAGGCTCCTCAGAGGTGGTCTCGGCTCTCGCGTCCACCTATTACGTGGTCGGGCTCATCATCGTCTCCGTCATTGGGATGTTGGCGCTCTGGCTCGTCGTGCGTCGACACCGTTCCCGCGGCCAGGGGCCGGCCGACGACCAGCCGGATGGCTCCCACTCGTACGCACTCTGACCTGTTCGCACCCTGACCTGTTCGCAGTGTCATCCGCGTGGTTCATCCACGCGCGCGGTCAGCGGGTACACAAGCAGCCTGAATACTGTCGATGATGGCATCCAGTGGTGCCCGTGCCGCTGGCGCGAACGGCGATCGAGGAGCAACGATGAAGACTGCGGCGCTTTTCATCGTGACTCTTGTGGTGATCGCGATGGTCGGCGGTGGTGTGTTCGCATTTCACATGTTGTCCGGAGTGCTCCCCGGGGCGGCTGCGCAGGCCGCTCCTCCCCCGCCACCGTGCCCCACCGTCGCTTCAACGACGGTCGGTACGATATCTGTTCCCGCGGGTCCCGTCGCCGGTTTCTGCCAGGATCGTCTCGTCAACGCGGCTTACATCATCAACGCCGCCAGGGCGCTCGGCCTCGATACGCAGGCGCAGGAGATCGGCGTCATGACGGCGATCGGCGAGTCCCACCTTCAGGTGCTCAACTATGGCGACGCTGCGGGTGCTGACAGTCGCGGCCTATTCCAACAGCGTGACAATGGCGCCTGGGGTACGCTCGCCGACCGAATGGACCCCACCATTTCGGCGACCAACTTCTTCAAGAAGCTCGTGACAATCGATGGCTGGGCGACGCTCAGCCCGTCGGTGGCCGCTCACGATGTGCAGGTCAATGCCGACCCGAATTACTACGACGCGTATTGGTCGGAGGCCCAGTCAATCGTTGCTCAACTCACGAGCTGAGCGTTGGCCGTGCTCCGTTTGACTGTGCGGGGAGACAGGTTTAGCGTCGGCAGGGTAAGCACCACTGGACGGAGCCTCACAATGGCAACAGTCGCCGACACCGTAGTAGCAACGCTCAAGGCAAGCGGGATTTCCCGCGTTTATGGGCTTCCGGGTGACTCCCTCAATGGGTTTACAGACGCACTCAGGCGTGATGGTGACATCACGTGGGAGCACGTTCGCCATGAAGAGAACGCCGCCTTCGCGGCGGCGGCCGAGGCCGGGCTCACCGATGAACTCGCGGTCTGCGTCGGCAGTTGCGGACCGGGAAACCTCCACCTGGTCAATGGACTCTTCGACGCGAACCGGAGCCGCGTGCCCGTCCTCGCCATCGCGGCTCAGATCCCGATCGCCGAGATCGGCTCCGAGTACTTCCAGGAGACGCATCCGCAGCTCATGTTCAAGGAATGCAGTGTCTACGCGGAGCTCGTCAGCGATGCGTCCCAACTGCCCCGCATCCTTGAAATCGCAATGCGCGCTGCCGTCGAGCGCAGGGGCGTCGCTGTCGTCGTCATTCCGGGGGACATCTTCCTCAGGCAGGACGAGGCCAAGAGGCCGATCGCGATCGTCAGGCGGGCAGAGCCCATCACGCGTCCATCCGACGACGAGCTGCAGCGAGCGGCAACACTTCTCAACGGCGCGAAGCGCGTGACGATCCTCGGCGGTGCGGGTGTCGCGGGCGCTCACGACGAGCTCATCGCGCTTGCCGCCAAGCTGAAGGCGCCGATCGTGCACGCGTTGCGCGGCAAGGATCGCGTCGAGTACGACAACCCCTATGACGTGGGCATGACCGGCCTGCTCGGATTCGCATCCGGATACCGCGCCATGCTCAGCTGTGACGTCTTGCTGATGCTCGGCACGGATTTCCCATACCAGCAGTTCTATCCGGAGGACGCGACGGTCATCCAGGTCGATATCCGGGGGGAACACCTCGGTCGCCGCAGGCGCGTCGATCTCGGACTCGTCGGCACCGTGAGGGACACACTTGATGCGCTGATTCCCCTGGTCGACACCAACTCCGACGGCAAGCATCTCGACGACTCGGTATCGCATTACAAGAAGTCCAGGGAGCGACTCGACGACCTCGCTGTCAACGACCACAATCGCACCCCCATCCACCCGCAATACGTGGCGCGGCTCGTCGATGAGCTGGCGGACGAGGACGCGGTCTTCACGACCGACGTCGGTTCCCCCGTGGTCTGGGCGTGCCGTTACCTGACCATGAACGGCAAGCGCCGACTGCTCGGGTCGTTCAACCACGGCACCATGGCGACCGGAGTCCCGCACGCCATCGGGGCCCAGTCCGCATACCCGGGTCGGCAGGTCGTCTCCCTGTCCGGCGATGGCGGCCTGGCCATGGGGCTCGGCGAGCTTCTCACGCTGGTGCAGAACAAGCTCCCCGTGAAGATCGTCGTCTTCAACAACTCGTCCCTGAACTTCGTCGAACTTGAGATGAAGGCGGCAGGGATCGTGACGTTTGCCACCGACCTCGAGAACCCGAACCTGGCGGAGGTCGCCCGCGCCGTCGGCCTGCACGGGCAGCGAGTCGAACGCCCCGACGACCTCGAGGATGCGCTGCGCGAGGCATTCGCATACCAGGGCCCTGCGCTCGTCGAAGTGCTGACTGCGCGCCAGGAGCTCTCGATCCCGCCGGCGATTACGGCGGAACAGGTCAAGGGATTCACCCTCTACGCGATCCGCACCGTCATGTCTGGTCGGGGTGACGAACTCGTCGACCTCGCCGACACGAACCTCGTGCGTCGTTTGCTGAAGTAGGCATGCGGTGAAGCGCGACCCCTTGACATCCCGCAGGTGGACGTGAACCATCTGTGGCGAGACGACGTTGTCGTCCAGTCCAAAGGAGGACGCCATGTCAACCAACACAGTCACGGCACTAGCGGTCAAGTCGCACAATTCACCGGATGAGAAGCGCCGGCCGGACAAGTCCGAAATCGACTTGGTGACGGTCGGCGACTACACGATCGGCCGATTCAGCTTCGAGCCGGGTTGGCGCTGGTCTGAAGCCATCAAGCCCGTCGTCAAGACCGAGTCCTGCCAGAACAACCACGTCGGCTTTTGCGTTTCCGGCACGCTGGAAGTGCAGACAACGGATGGAGCGAAGGCCACGATCACTGCGGGAGACTCATACACGATCCCGCCGGGGCATGACGCCTGGGTTGTGGGCGACGAACCCTTCGTCGGAGTGGAGTTCCTCAGTGCGGCGACGTATGCCGCGCCGGCCACGTAGGCGAGCGGGCCGGTCGTGAGGCGGCGCTGCTACGAGCGAACGGGGCCGAGGTGATCGTGAACCATGCGGACGACGGATGCTCCCTCGCCGATCGCTGCGGACATCCTTTTCACCGATCCGCTGCGGACGTCGCCGATGGCGAACAGGCCGGGAATCGTGGTCTCGAGCGGCAGAGGTTGCCGCCCCGCGTCGCGCCAGACCGGGCTGCCCGTCGGCGCGCTACCGGTCACGACGTAGCCACGTTCGTCCCGCCCGACCTCTGCAGGGAGCCAGTTGCTCTGCGCCTGCGTGCCGATGAACACGAAGAGGTAGCGGGCCGGCAGCTCACGATCCGCACCGTCCGCGGGTTGCACGCGGACGCCATCCAATTCTGATTCACCGAGCACCTCGGAGACCTCGGTTCCCAGCATGACCTCGATGCCGGGGTGGTCCGCAATGCGGTCGATGAGGTAGCGCGACATGTCGTTGTCGAGCGATCCGTCGCGGACGACGAGACACACGCGCGACCCTGATTCCGCGAGAAAGAGCGCGGCCTGGCCCGCGGAGTTGCCCCCGCCGACGACGACGACGGGTTGGGTGCCGCAGATCCGCGCCTCGTGCATGGTAGCGGCGTAGAAAACGCTGCTCGGCTCGACCCTGTCAATGCCGGATACGTTGAGTCGGCGGTACCAGGCGCCCGTCGCGACGACGACGGCCCGCGCTCGCAGTCGGCCACCGCCGGTCACCCGCACGAGAAGTTCGCCAGCCTGTTGCTCGACGTGCCTGGCCCGCGACGGAACCGTGACCTGCGCGCCGAATTTGCGTACCTGCAAGTGGGCGCGTTCGGCGAGTTCGGCCCCGGAAATGCCGGTCGGGAAGCCGAGGTAATTCTCGACGAGGGAGGTCGTGGCGGACTGCCCGCCCACGGCGACTGCATCACAGAGTACGACGGACAGGCCATCCGCCGCGGCAGAGAGGGTGGCGGAGAGGCCGCCTGGCCCGCCTCCGATCACTACGAGGTCGGTCCTTGCCGTCCGTCGGGCGGCCCGAATACCGAGTGCCGCCGCGAGCTTCTCCGGCGTCGCCCTGCGGAGAACGCGGTCACGCCCGAGGAGCACGATCGGGACGTCGCGGCGTGGGATACCGAGCCGGCGGACGACCTCCTCCGCGTGCGGGTCCCGATCCAGGTCGATGAGCCGGTACGGCAACCTGTTGCGGGCGACGAAGTCGAGCAGTTGGCGCGTGCGCGGCAGGTGGCAGGATCCCACGATGCGCATGCCGGCGCCGATACCGATGAGCAGTGATCGGCGTACGAGGCAGGAACGCAGGATGATGTCACCGAGCACGGGATTCACGCGGGCAACCCGCTCGAGCTCCCGGAACGGTACCTCGAGCACACGACCGGACTCCAGGACGATCACGGTGAGGAAGGATGGTTGGCCCTCGAACGCACCGACGTCCCCTACGAACCGGCCTCGGCCGTGGACTCCGACACGCGGATCGCTCCCCGCCGCGTGTGCGGCCAAGGCCGCTGAATCCGGCTCGGGGTCCTCCGCGGTCATGACGACACCGTCGAGGATGAACAGGAGGCTGTCCGTCCGCTCACCGGTCGCCACGAGCACCTGCTCGGACGATGTCGGGCGCTCCGTTCCGAAGGAGCGAAGCCGGTCGAGCTGTTCGTCGTTGAGGTGCGGATAGGCCCCGACGAGATCTGGAGTTTCCCGTGGAGGCTGTGCGCCGTCGTTGAGCGGGGTCACGCCGTCTTCTTGTCGCTTTGCCCTGTTCTGCCCGCATCCCGCGTGATCGAGTCGTCGAACCACTTGCGCAGCGCCGGCGCGGGCGCGGCACCTGATTGGCGGGCGATGATGCGACCATTCCTGAGGATGAGCAGAGTGGGCACCGCTTGTACCTGCAGGGTCGCCGAGAGCCGGGGTGCGCGGTCGACGTCGACCTTGACGAGCTTGACCTTGCCAGCACGCTCCGTGGCGAGCTCGGCCAGGGCGGGGCTGACCATCCGGCATGGCCCGCACCAGGTAGCCCAGAGGTCCACGATCACAGGGATG
The DNA here is from genome assembly GCA_030840105.1 of Microbacteriaceae bacterium. GTDB lineage: Bacteria > Actinomycetota > Actinomycetes > Actinomycetales > Microbacteriaceae > JAUZGC01. The sequence goes on along the minus strand of JAUZGC010000033.1, from coordinate 3,703 downwards.
GTGGCGTTCTCCGCGATCTCCGAGTAGTCCTCGTCGAACGAGTCCACGATCCACGGGAGTGAGTGGTGGCACTTGGCGCAGGTCGGGGCGCCCGCGGCCGCGACCGCCACTCGATTCCTCGTCCCGCAGTTGGGGCAGGTGACAATCGTCGTTCTCATGCGGCAGCGTCCACAGGTTCAGGAGTCTCGATATCGTACTCGAGTTCGTCATCCTTGACGGTGATGTGGATCGTCGACCCGTCGATCACCCGCCCGGAAAGCAAGGCCCGTCCCAGCTGGGTCTCAATCTCGTGCGAGATGTATCGACGCAGCGGGCGAGCTCCATACAGGGGATCGAAGCCGCGTTCGGCGATCAGGTGCCGTGCTTCCGACGTGAGATCGAGCCGGATCTGACGCTCGGCGAGTCGCCTGCGCAGGTCGCTGAACTGAAGTTCCACGATGTTCTCGATCTGGCCAAGCTGCAGCGGCGAGAAGACGATGATGTCGTCGACGCGGTTGAGGAACTCGGGGCGGAATCGCGTACGCAGCTCCGCGAGTACCCGCGCCCGGACATCCTCGGGAATCTCCCCTCCGCCAACGCCCCCGAGCAGCAACTCTGATCCGATGTTCGACGTCATGATGACGATCGTGTTGCGGAAGTCGACTGTGCGACCCTGACTGTCAGTGATGCGTCCGTCGTCGAGGACCTGAAGGAGCGTGTTGAACACGTCAGGGTGCGCTTTCTCGATCTCGTCGAACAGGACGACGGAATAGGGGTGCCGGCGCACGGCCTCGGTGAGCTGACCGCCCTCGTCGTAACCGATGTATCCCGGAGGGGCGCCGACAAGTCGGCTGACCGTGTGTCGCTCCTGGTACTCACTCATGTCAAGTCTGACCATGGCCGACTCGCTGTCGAACAGGGCTCCGGCGAGTGCCTTCGCGAGCTCGGTCTTGCCCACGCCGGTCGGGCCGAGGAAGATGAACGACCCGATCGGGCGGCGTGGATCACGGATGCCGGAGCGGGCACGAATGATGGCGTCGCTCACGAGTCGGATGGCTTCCTCCTGCCCAACGACTCGCTCGCTGAGGATCTCAGGGAGCTTGAGCACCTTCTCCCGTTCGCCCTCCTGCAGCCTCGCCACCGGGATGCCCGTCCAGGAGGCGACGATCTCCGCGATCTCCTCTTCGGTGACCACCTCACGCAGGAGGCGCTTTCGTCCCTGTCTGGTCGCGAGCAACTCTTCCTCGGCCTGGAGCTTGCGCTCGACCTCGGCGAGGATTCCATACCGAAGTTCAGCGGCGCGATTGAGGTCGTAGTTGCGCTCGGCTTCCTCGGCCTCGCGACGCAGCTGCTCGAGTTGGCTCCGGAGCTCCTGCACCTTCCGGATCGCCTGGCGTTCTGCCTCCCACTGGGCGCGTTTGGCATCCGCCTCGGTCCGGAGGTCCGCGAGTTCCTTTCGCAGCTCCGCAAGCCTCGCCTTGCTGCCCTTGTCCGATTCCTTCGCAAGTGCAGCCTCCTCGATCTCGAGCCGGGTGACGCGCCTCGTGAGCTCATCGAGTTCGGCCGGCATCGAATCTATCTCCGTGCGCAATCGCGCGCACGCCTCATCCACCAGGTCGATGGCCTTGTCGGGCAGGAAGCGGTCGGTGATGTACCGGTGCGCCAGGGTCGCCGCGGCGACCATGGCGCTGTCCTGGATTCTCACACCGTGGAAGACCTCGAGTCTCTCGCGAAGCCCGCGAAGGATGGAGATCGCGTCCTCGACGCTGGGCTCCTCGACCATTACCGGCTGAAAGCGTCGTTCGAGGGCAGCCTCCTTCTCGATGTGCTTGCGATACTCGTCGAGCGTCGTCGCGCCGATGAGATGAAGCTCACCTCGCGCGAGCATGGGCTTCAGCATGTTCCCCGCGTCCATCGAGCCTTCGGTCGCACCCGCACCGACGACCGTGTGCAGTTCGTCGATGAACAGGATGATGCGCCCATCGGATGCGGTGACTTCGGCGAGCACGGCTTTGAGTCGCTCTTCGAACTCACCGCGGTACTTCGCGCCGGCGACGACGGCGGCGAGGTCGAGCGAGAAGATCGTCTTGTCGCGGAGCCCCTCCGGCACGTCGGTACGAACGATCCTCTGGGCGAGCCCTTCGACGATCGCGGTCTTGCCGACGCCGGGCTCGCCGATGAGCACGGGATTGTTCTTCGTCTTCCGCGAGAGAATCTGGATGACTCGGCGGATTTCCGCGTCGCGGCCGATGACCGGGTCGAGACGACCGGTCCTCGCGTCGGTGACCAGATCCCGGCCGTACTTCGTGAGTGCCTCGTAGGCCTGCTCCGGGGTCGCCGAGTTGACGTGCTGATTTCCGCGCACGGAAGTAAGCGCCGAGAGGAAGGACTCCCTGGTGACGCCGCGCGACTGGAGGATGCGCCCTGCCGGGCGCCTGGTGTCCTCCGCCAGCGCCAGGACCAGGTGTTCGACAGACACATACGAGTCCTTCATCCGCTTCGCCTCGCGCGCGGCATTATCGAGCAAGGCGGACAGGCTCCTGCTGACGAGCACCTGGCCCTGGGGAGCGCCAGCGCTCGTGACTCGGGGTTTGCGCGCGATCTCTGCCAGGAGTTCGTCCTGGATGGCGGCGACATCCGCGCCCGCCGCCGAGATGAGGCGAGGGATGAGCCCATCCTCCTGCTCCAGTAGCGCGAGGAGCAGGTGTTCCTCGTCCGTCTCGATCTGCCCGGCTTCGAACGCAATCGTCTGCGCCTCTGCAAGTGCTTCCTGTGACTTCTGGGTCAGTGTGTTCATGTCCATGGCGGCTTGTCCTTGTCTTGTTGAATCAGTTGTCGTCTGCCCTCGAGTTCGTCTATTCGTGACAACAGATCGAGTACAAGAGCGATGCTTGCGTAGTTGAGCGCGAGGTCCGCGTGAAGCCGCATGATCATCTGCACCCTGGCGGGAGCGGTACGAGCGAACCACCGGCGTCCCTGCGGGTCAGTGACCGAGTCCACCAGATCAAGGTCGGCCAATCGGGCGAGCAGCTCGGGGTGGACTCCGGATGCCGTCGCTGCGGCGTCGAGGTCGAGTCGGATCTGCCGCACGGGCAGGTAACGGACGATCATGAACCCCTCCTCGGATCGAAGGTCGATGCGTTGCGCAACTGCCCGAACAGTTCGCGCTCGCGATCGGAGAGAGTGGCAGGAACCATGATCTTCACACGGGCGTAGATGTCACCCGGCCGACCCGGGCGGGGCATCCCCTGGCCGCGCAAGCGAAGTCGTCGCCCGCTCGACGAACCGGCAGGTACGGTGATCGTCACCGGTCCCCCTGGCGCGGTCACCCGGACTTCGGCGCCGAGAGCGGCTTCCCATGGCGAGACCGGCAGATCCATCTCGATGTCCGCCCCGCTGAGCCGATATCGCCGGCTCGGCCGGATGCGCAGGGTGATGACGAGGTCGCCGCTCAGTCCGTTTCCACGGCCGGCGCCCCCCGCCCCGCCGATGCGGATCTGCTGGCCGTCGACCGCACCGGGTGGGATGTCGACCTCATAGCTTGTCGTTGCGCCCCCCGGCTCTGCGAGCTGGATCGTGCGCCGCCCACCGTGGAATGCCTCCTCGAGACTGAGCGTGAGTTCGGCGGTGAGGTTCGAGCCTCGTGCCTGGCCGAATGCGTCACCGAACAGGTCTTCCCAGTTGAAGCCCCCTGCCTCACCGCTGGTGGTCGTCCAGGTGCTGT
>JAUZGC010000262.1 GCA_030840105.1 Microbacteriaceae bacterium | reverse complement strand
TGCTCGCGCACCGAGACGTTGCCGGCCTCGGCACTTGTCTGCAGCACAATGCCGATGCGCGCCTTCCAGTCGACGCCGCCGCGATGCGGGTCGATGCCGAGCACGCTCGCCTGGCCGCCCGAGCGATCGCGGTAGCCCTCAAGAATCTCGATGGTCGTGCTCTTGCCCGCGCCGTTCGGGCCGAGCAGGGCGAAGGTTTCGCCGCGCGCGATGTCGAAGCTCACGCCGTCGAGCGCTGTCACGTCTGCATAGGTCTTGCGGAGGTCCCGCACGGACACCGCGGCATCCGGGGACAACGGCAGCTGCGCATCGTTGGGCGTCATGCCTCCATGATGACGCACTTCCGGTGTCTGCGCCCGGGTGTAACGTGCGCGCCCGCTCGCGCGGGTGCAGACGTGACGGGTGGGCGCAGACACGCTGCGAAACGACCGGGTGAGCGGATGTCGCGCGAGACGCGAAGGCACCGCGCGAGAGGGCGACGCCCTAGGCGAAGAGGCGCTGCAGGCGCTGCACTCCTTCGAGCAGGGCGTCGTCGCCGAGGGCGTACGACATGCGGAGGTAGCCGGACGGCCCGAACGCCTCGCCGGGAACCGTCGCCACCTCGGCCTGGTCGAGGATCAGGTCGGCGAGCTCGAGTGACGTCGTCGGAGTCACGCCGCCCCACTCGCGGCCAAGGAGGCCGGAGACATCCGGGTACACGTAGAAAGCGCCAAGCGGTGTCGGCGTGATGACGCCCGGGATCCTGTTGAGCTCGGCCACGATGGTCTGGCGGCGGCGGTCGAAGGCCAGCCGCATCTCTTCCTCGGGCTCTTGGGGGCCGGTGAGCGCCTCGAGCGCCGCGCGCTGCGAGATGTTCGACACGTTGGAGGAGAGGTGTGACTGGAGGTTCCCGGCGGCCTTGATGGCGTCGGCGGGGCCGACCATCCAGCCGACGCGCCAACCCGTCATGGAATAGGTCTTGGCGACGCCGTTGACGAGGATGGTGCGGTCGGCGAGTGCGGGAACCGCCTCGACGATCGACACGGCCTTCACCGGATGCTCGCCAGCACTCGGCGCGTAGGTCAGGTTCTGGTAGATCTCGTCGCTGATGACCCACAGGCCGTGCTCTTCGGCCCATTCGCCGATCGCCTTCGTCTGCTCCGGCGAATAGACAGCGCCGGTCGGGTTGGAGGGGGAGACGAACAGCAGCACCTTGGTGCGGTCGGTGCGCGCCGCCTCGAGCTGGTCGACGGTCACCAGGTAGCCCTGGTCGGCGCCGGCGAAGACGTCGACCTGCACACCACCTGCGAGCGCGATGGCCTCGGGATACGTCGTCCAGTACGGCGTGGGCACGAGTACCTCGTCGCCCGGGTCGAGCAGGGTCGCAAACGACTGGTAGACGGCCTGCTTGCCGCCGTTGGTGACGACGACCTGGGATGCCGCGACCTCAAGTCCGGAGTCGCGCAGGGTCTTCTCGGCGATGGCTTCACGCAGTTCCGGCAGCCCGGATGCCGGCGTGTAGCGGTAGTTCCTGGGGTCGCGGGCTGCGGCAACCGCGGCCTCGACGATGTTCGCGGGCGTGACAAAGTCCGGCTCGCCGGCCGCGTAGCTGATCACCGGACGCCCGAGCGCCTGCAGTGCTTTCGCCTTCGCGTCGACCTTGAGTGTCGCCGACTCCGCGATCGAGCCGATTCTGGTCGAGATTCGCTTCAATTCCGTCACTCCTCAAGCATAAAGGTGAAGGCAATCGAGCCCGTGCTGGCGCAGCTTTACAGGGCAGCACGCGTCACATACACTTGGTCGAGGTAGTTGAAATCTGCCAAGCTTTTTTGCGCCCATTTTCCGGCAGAGCAACGTGTCAGCCCCAGAGTCTTCGTTAGGAACTCGGAGCCAGTTCGCGTAGTCTGCCCTCTCATGCAGCGCGATGAAGCGGATGCGGGTTTCATTCCTAGGGCGGTGGCTCAATTGGTAGAGCAGCGGTCTCCAAAACCGCAGGTTGCAGGTTCGAGTCCTGTCCGCCCTGCGAGCCGACATCGTATGTCGGCCCACGAAAGGTGTAACTAGGTGGCCCGAAAAGTTATCGACGAGCCGAGCGAGGAAATCGTCGCGAACGCGAAGAGGGATCGCGCTGCTAAGCGTGGACCCTTCGCTCGGTTCTCCCTGTTCATCAAGCAGGTCATCGCCGAGCTGAAGAAGGTCGTTACTCCGACTCGCAATGAGTTGCTGAGTTACACCGGTGTCGTGTTGGTCTTCGTGATCATCATGATGGCTCTGGTTTCGCTGCTGGACTGGATCTTCGGACTGGCCGTGATTTGGGCGTTCGGCAAACCCTAGACATGCCGGCATCGTCCGGAACTCCGAACGGTGCGTTGGCCAGGCGTGGGGCCGAGCCGACAAACAAGAGAAATGGAATGGAATTCAGTGTCTGAGACAGAGCGCGACGACGTCGACTGGGCGACCGCGGCCGAGCAGTCGTCCGAGGACGACGAGGCGCAGACCGGTAACGTGCTGGCGACCGAGGAGCAGTCCGTCGACGCCGCGGAGCACGAGGCGGTTCACGTCGTCGCAGACGACGGCATCGAGGTTGACCTTGACGCCGTTCTGGACGCCATGGCCGAGGCCGTGGATCCCGAGGCCGACGCTGTCGTCGACGACGCGCTCGAGATCGACTCTCCCGACGAGGCCGAAGCGGCCGTCGAGGCTGTTGAGGACGAAGACGAGAGCCCCGTCGACCCGTACGACGAATTCCGTGCAGAGCTTCGCAGCAAGCCGGGTAAGTGGTACGTCATCCACTCGTACGCCGGGTTCGAGCGCCGCGTGAAGTCCAACATCGAGAACCGCATGGTTTCCATGACCATGGAGGACTACATCTTCCAGGTCGAGGTCCCCATGGAGGATGTCGTCGAGATCAAGAACGGCCAGCGCAAGATGGTCAACCGAGTGCGGATCCCGGGTTACGTGCTCGTTCGCATGGACCTCAACGAAGACAGCTGGTCAGTCATCCGTCACACGCCTGGCGTGACCGGATTCGTCGGTAACTCGCACAACCCGACGCCGCTTCGCTTCGAAGAAGCATTCTCGATGCTCAAGAGCCTTGTCCAGATCCAGGAGGCTCCGGCCACCAAGGGCGGCGGGGCAAAGGGTGGCAAGACCGCTGCGCGCGTCATCCCGGCCGAGATCGACTTCGAGATCGGCGAGACGATCACCATCAAGGAGGGCTCGTTCGCGGGCCTCCCCGGCTCGATCAGCGAGATCAAGCCGGAGAGCGGCAAGCTCACGGTTCTCGTCTCCCTGTTCGAGCGAGAGACGCCCGTCGAACTCAGCTTCGACCAGGTCACAAAGCTGTAACTCAAGATTTTCAAACCACCGGGGCTCGGAAAGGCCGAGCAACCGGGAGAGCGGATCGGGTCACACCGTGAAGCTCGAATACCCACAAAGAAGGAAGAAACATGGCACCGAAGAAGAAGGTCACTGGTCTGATTAAGCTTCAGATCAACGCCGGCGCCGCCAACCCTGCGCCGCCGATCGGTCCGGCGCTCGGTCAGCACGGCGTCAACATCATGGAGTTCTGCAAGGCGTACAACGCGGCCACCGAGTCGCAGCGCGGCAACGTCATCCCGGTTGAAATCACCGTGTACGAGGACCGCTCGTTCACCTTCGTCCTGAAGACCCCGCCCGCGGCGGAGCTCATCAAGAAGGCCGCTGGAGTTGCCAAGGGTTCTGGCACGCCGCACACCGTCAAGGTTGCGAAGCTCAGCAAGGACCAGGTCCGCCAGATCGCCGAGCAGAAGATGGTCGACCTCAACGCGAACGACATCGACGCAGCGTCGAAGATCATCGCGGGAACCGCCCGTTCGATGGGCATCACCGTCGAAGGCTGAGACCCCTCAGCACGACAACCAGCAGTACGTGGCAGAGCCAGCCAGGCTCGCACCACACTCTCAAACGTGAAACACAGGAGAATCAAATGGCACAGAAGTCAAAGGCCTACCGGGCCGCGGCCGAGAAGATCGAGACCGGCAAGTACTACAGCCCGAGCGAGGCAGTAGCCCTCGCGAAGGAGACCGGCTCGGCGAAGTTCAACTCGACCGTCGAGGTCGCACTCAAGCTCGGCGTCGACCCGCGCAAGGCCGACCAGATGGTCCGCGGTACCGTTATCCTTCCTCACGGTACCGGCAAGACCGCCCGCGTCATCGTCTTCGCAACCGGCCCAGCGGCCGAGGCTGCAATCGCAGCAGGCGCAGACGAGGTCGGCGGCGCCGAACTCATCGAGAAGGTCGCCGGGGGATACACCTCCTTCGACTCCGCCGTCTCGACCCCTGAGCTCATGGGCCAGGTCGGTCGTCTCGGAAAGGTTCTCGGCCCGCGCGGCCTCATGCCGAACCCGAAGACCGGAACCGTGACCCCAGATGTCGCAAAGGCCGTGTCCGACATCAAGGGCGGCAAGATCGAGTTCCGCGTCGACAAGCACGCCAACGTGCACTTCGTCGTCGGCAAGGCCGCATTCTCCGCCGACCAGCTCAACGAGAACATCTCGGCTGCGCTCGAAGAGGTTGTGCGTCTCAAGCCGTCCGCCTCGAAGGGCCGCTACATCCAGAAGGGTGCCGTCTCGACCACGTTCGGTCCTGGCATCCCGCTCGATGTGAACGCCATCTAGTCCTCGTACTACGACGAAGGCCCGCTCCTGATGGAGCGGGCTTTTGTCGTTTCCGGCCGGGTTTTTCAGCGCCCATTACGTGAGAATGCTTCATTAAGATCAACCATCTTTGAACGATTGGTCTACCCCCTCTTGTGGCGGTAGAACGCGCGGGTCTAATCTCGCGATTAGTGCGTGCCGCGCACATTCCCCAGTCGAGTAAGGATGACGTAGATGACAACTCGCTTGCCCGAGCGGACTCTCCACAAGAGGTCCCTCGCAATCGTCGCCAGCGTAGCCACCGTTGTGGCTCTGTCGATGACGGGAGCCGGAGCGGCCAATGCGGCCGACCGCATCCCCTTCACCCATTCGGTGCCCAGCTGGGCCACAGCCGCCAACGACGCGGGAGCCGCCCCGGCCAGCCAGACGTTCGAAGCAGAGATCTACCTTCCTCTCCGCGACCCACAGGGCGCTGCGGCGCTCGCCACCGCGGTCTCTACGCCAGGGAACCCGGCATTCCGCCAGACGCTCAGTCCCGCTCAATGGATCAGCAGGTTCTCGCCGACCCAGGCCGACTCTGACGCGGTCGTGAGCTTCCTCACGGCCGCCGGCCTCACCATCACCGCCGTGCCGGCCAGCCGCCAGTACGTGGTCTTCCGAGGCACGGCCAAACAACTGGGCTCGGCTTTCGGCACGTCGTTGCACTCGTACAAGTACGCCGGCCGACAGCTGGTCGCGCCGTCGACCGCGCCATCGCTGCCATCGGCGGTCGGCATCAAGATCTCGGCCGTCAGCCTCGACCAGTCGCGGACGCTCACCAAGCCGAACTCGATCACGCAGGGCGACCTTGGCGCGTCCGGTGATCCCCAACCGAGCCGCAAGGCCGCCGCGCCGCCCGTCGTGACCACGCCATGCTCGCATTACACGGGCGAAAACATCGTCACGGTTCCACCGAGCTACAACGGCCAGACCCAGTACGGCACCTACAACTGCGGCTATACCCCCGCGCAGTTGCGGTCGGCGTATGGCCTCAGCGACCTGAGCGCGAAGGGGGTAAACGGCTCAGGTCAGACGATCGCGATCATCGACGCGTATGCCAGCCCCAGCATCCTGCAGGACGTGAACACGTACTCCGCGGCGAACGGTGAGCCAGGGCTCACCACCTCCAGCTACCAGCAACTGGTGCCTCAGCCGAGCGAGTTCACCGACCAGGCGGCCTGCCAGTATCCGAGCGGATGGCAGGGCGAGCAGACTCTCGACGTCGAGTCGGCGCACGGCATCGCTCCGGGGGCGCACATCCTTTACGTGGGCGGCGCGAACTGCGGAGGCGGCCTTGACGTCGCGATGTCGAAGATCCTCGACAATAAGCTCGCGACCATCGTCAGCAACAGCTATGGCAATGCCGGCGAAGCCATTCCAGCCGACGTGATCCAGGGTGAAGTGAACCTGCAGGTCCAGGCAGCCGGTGAGGGCATCGGCCTGTACTTCTCAAGCGGCGACAGCGGTGACGAAACGGCTCGGCTCGGATATCCGTCACCGGACTTCCCGGCATCCTCGCCTTGGGTGACCTCCGTGGGCGGAACCAGCATGGGCATCGACAAGAGCGGCAACCTCGCGTACGAAGCCGGCTGGGGTGACACGGTGGACCAGATCGTGAAGGATGCGTCGGGCAACCTCGTCTACACCCAGCCTCTGCCGGGCACACGCTTCGTCGGCGGCGCCGGCGGTGGAGCAAGCGCCGTGTTCGCGGAGCCGGACTATCAGAAGAACGCGGTTCCGGCCGCGCTCGCGAACGGTCACAGGGTCTCGCCGGATGTCGCGGCGCTGGCCGATCCATACACCGGGTTCCAGATCGGCATCCGCCCGATCGTCAACGACGTCACCCTCGCGACCGGCGGCTTCGTAAACGAGACATATGGCGGCACCTCACTGGCCTCGCCGATCGTCGCCGCGCAGATTGCGATCGTCCAGCAGTCGACCCGCACGTCGATCGGCTTCGCCAACCCGACGCTCTACGGGATCCAGCGCGTGCTGCCGAACAGCTTCCGCGACGTGGTGCCCCAGAACCCGACCCAGGCGGTGGCGTACACGAGCAGGATCAGTGGCAACAGCTACCTCGTCTCGTTCGATCAGGACACCTCACTGAAGACGGCGACCGGGTACGACAGCGTCACTGGCCTCGGCGGCGTATCGTTCCCGGTGCTCACCCTGGTGGCGGCGGGCCGCCACTGACGAGTCACTGGCGAGTCGCTGGCGAGTCGCTGGCGAGTTAGTCTGGCCGGCCGTCCCTGCGGGGACGGCCGGCTTCTCGTCGGCGGTTTCTCCTTCGCCGGCCGCTCGCCGCCGGCCCGAGCGCGCGCTCAGCGCGGGGTGGTTAGGGTAAACGGGTGAGTTTTGTAATCCGTGCCGCCACACCCGATGATGCGGCCGGCCTAGCCGAGGTCGCCGCAGCGACGTTCCCGCTGGCCTGCCCACCGCACACGACCGAGGAGGCGAAGGCGACGTTCATCGCCGAGATCCTGTCGGAGCGCCGTTTCGCCGAGTACCTCGCCGACCCGGAGCGCGCGCTCTTTGTCGCCCAGGAGCCGGACGGGTTCGTGGTCGGGTACACCATGCTCGTCTTTACCCAACCGAGCGATCCGGATGTCCGCGCCGCCATCACGGTGCAGCCGAGCGTCGAGCTCAGCAAGTGCTACGTGCGGGCTGGCCACCACGGTGTCGGTGTTGCGGCCCAGCTCATGAGCGAAAGTCTCGAGCGTGCCCGCGCACACGGCGCGCGTGGAGTGTGGCTGGGCGTCAACGAGGAAAACGAGCGTGCGCAACGCTTCTACGCCAAGCATGGTTTCGAGCGCGTCGGCACGAAGCGCTTCCTGGTCGGTGACCGGCTCGAAGACGACTACGTCCTCGAGTTGGCCCTCAGCCCTCGGCGACTTTGAGCACGATCTTGCCGCGTGTGTGACCGCCCTCGAGTGCTCGGTGCGCATCCGTGGCTTGTTCGAGATCGAAGATCTGATCGACGTGCACGCGCACGGCGCCAGACTCGAGCAGACGCGAGATCACGGCGAGCGTATGGCCATCCGGCGAAGTCTTGTAGCCGGTGCCGCGCACGCCGGCCGCCCGGGCATCCGCGGCGAACGTCGGCCAGCTCCCGGTCGGGACGTTGATGATCAGGCCCCCCGGCCGCAGCACGGAGAGCGACCGCGTGCCAGTGTCGTCATGCACGTTGCCGATCAGGTCGATCACGACGTCGACGTTGGAGGCGGCATCCTCGAACCGGGTCGCCGAGTAGTCGATGACCTCGGCCGCGCCAAGCTCGCGCAGCCAGGGAAGATTGTGCCCGGAGCCGGTTGCGATGACATACGCGCCGAAGTATGAGGCGAACTGCACGGCGAAATGGCCGACCCCACCCGCACCGGCGTGGATGAGCATCCGCTGCCCCTCGTGGGCCTTGGCGAGCTCGACGACCATGCCCCACGCGGTGAGCGCTGCCACGGGCGCGCCTGCAGCCTCGATGTGTGAGAGGGTGCTGGGTTTACGCGCGATGCTCAGGCTCGGCACCGACACGTACTCGGCGTAGGTCCCGCCGTAGCGCGGCACCATGACCATGCCGAACACCTCGTCGCCCGGCTGGAGTGGATGCGCCTCATACGGCGATTCCACGACGACTCCGCTGAAATCCTGTCCGAGCACGGCGGGGAAGTGGTGGATGGCGGAGAAGACGCCGCCGCCCGCACGCGTCTTGGCATCGATCGGGTTGATCCCGGCCGCGACGACCTTCACGAGGAGCTCCGAGCTGACACGATCGGGTGCGTCGACCTCCGTGAAGCGGAGCGTACCTGCGTCGCCGGCCTTGTCCACGACGACGGCCCGCATGGTCTGCTGCATGGATGTCTCCTCGCTGTGTGTGTCGCGCCTGCGGGGCCGGTTCGGACCGTGCGTCAGGGTATCTCCAGTACACTCGGCCAATGCTTCACCCGTGTTTCGGGGATGTCACCGGCTGTGAACAATGCGTTTCGGGCACTATCGCTCGCACGACGCGAGGGGCCTACTTCGACGCCTGGCGGGTGAGGATGCCGATGAGCTGGTCGGCGAGGCCGACGAGCACCGCGATCTGGTTCTCGTCGCGGTCGATCCACCGGTACTCCGGCTCGGGGTCGACGGGCACGAAGTTCTCGTGCCGCTCCCAGACGAAGAGGGTGCGTTCGGCCCCGAGCACGTATTGCTGCCACCACACCTGACGCAGATAGGAGCGCGGGATGCTGCGCCAGCCCTTGGCTGTCGTCTTGATCTCGGCGAGCTCGAGCTGTCCGCTCTCGCGCAGGACGAGGCCATCCGGGGTGGCTAGATGCCGGCGGTTCCCCTCCGCGTGGAAGAGGGCCGTGCTGGGCTCGATGCCGTGCTCGGCGCGCACCCACGCAGCGATCTCCGGCTCGCGCGCCCTGCCATGGTCCGTGTACGCGTTTCCGCTGAAGCCCGTGCCGTGCAGCTTGTCGAGCGCAGCGGCGTGGACCGAGCGCTGCGTCGAGAGCTTCGCGACATCCGTTGCCGTGATGCCGCGGCTGCGCGCCCGCAACCACGCGACGCGGTCTGTCGAGTCGGCGACGATGCGTGCGAGGTGGGCGGGCGTGACCGCGGGTTCCGGTGCTTCCGCTTCCCAGGGGAAGGAAAGCATCAGGTCGGTCACGTTTCTATTCTGCCGCCTGCCCCAGGCGCTCGTAGCCGAGCTGGCGGCGCGCCTCATCGATTGTCGCGATGATCGACACGGTCTCGTCGAGCGAGTGCAGCGGGGACTCGGTGAGCCCGGCCGCCACATAGCGCGCGAGCGCAGCCGCCTGGTAGCACATTCCCTGGCGATCAGGCCGCCCGCTCTCATCGAGCCAGGTGCCGATGGTGTGACCCTCGGTATCGTGCACCGTGACTCCGCTTGCGCACCAAAACGGCGAGTGGATGTCGATCCGGCCGAGTGTTCCCGAGATCGAGGCCGTCCACGGCGTCCGCGCGATCACACCCGTGCTCAGGAGGGCCTGGGCGCCGTTCGGCCCGGTCAGGATCAGCGCGGCTTGGGCATCGACGCCCGAGGGGGCGAGCTCGCCGGATGCGATCACGGATGCCGGCGCACCCATCGCGAAGGACGCGAACGACACCGGGTACACGCCGATGTCGAGCAGTGCACCGCCGGCGAGCCGGGGGTCGAACAGGCGACTCGCCGGATCGAACTCGGCCGCCCCGCCGAAATCGGCGGTGACGACCCGCACCTCACCGAGGGTTCCGGCTTCGAGCAGCTGTCGGGCGATATCCGTCTGGGGCAGGTAACGCGTCCACATGGCTTCCATTGCGAAGACGCCGGCCGCACGGGCGGCATCCGCGATCTCCTGTGCCTCCACCGCGGTCGCAGCCATCGGTTTCTCGATCAGGACGTGCTTGCCGGCGGCGATCGCGAGAAGTGCGTTCGGCGTGTGCTCAGTGTGTGGGGAGGCGATATAGACGACGTCGACGCCCGGGTCGGCGACGAGCTCCTCGTACGAGCCGTAGGAGCGTTCGATCTCGTGCCGGGCGGCGAAGGCGGCCGCTCGATCCGCGTTGCGGGATCCGACGGCAACCACACGCTGGCCGGTGTGCGCACGAAGCGAACCGACGAAGTCGTTCGCGATCCCGCCGGGGGCCAGGATGCCCCAGCGAAGGCTCGGAGCGTCGCGGGGATCAGGGAAGCGCGGCAGGGGCAGGGCGGTTGTCGGTTCAGTCACAGCTGGCCTCTCACGTTGGTCGATTCACTCATTCTCGCCCGTCGGGGCGACGCCAAAGTTCCCGTTCCGGCGGGTTGCGCCTGTTCCGCCGGGCACGACCAGTCGGAACGGGCACTTCGGGACCGTCACGTCGCCGAGAGCGCGAGCGAGGCCCGCCGTGCCAGCATTCCGTCGATGGCCTCCGCGGAGAGCACGTCCTGCGTGACCATCATCGACGCCCCGACAATGCCGGCCTCGTCTGCGGATTGCGCGCGGGCAATGGAGAGATGGGCGGTCGCGAGGGGCAGTGAACGGTTGTAGACGACCTCGCGCACGCCGGCGAGCAGGTGATCGCCGGCGGCCGCGGTCGAGCCGCCGAGCACGATCACCGAGGGGTTCAACAGGCTCACGCAGGTGGCAAGCACCTCGCCAAGATCGCGTCCCGCCTGGCGCAGGGCAGCGATCGTCTCGGGGTTGCCGCGTTCGGAGAGGGCGATGAGGTCCTCACTGGTGGGGGCACTCACGTGCTGCGCCGCGAGCGTCGCGGCAATCGCAGGCGCGCCCGCGAGAGCTTCGAGGCACCCGATGTTGCCGCAGCGGCAGACCACGTTCGACCCCCTGGTGACTCGAACGTGCCCGAGGTCACCCGCTGTTCCCTGAGCCCCCCGCTGCAGTTGGCCGTTGCCGATGATTCCGGCGCCGATTCCGGTGGCGGCTTTGATGAAGAGCAGGTTGTCGTGGGTCGGCCAGTGGGCGCGTTGTTCGCCGAGTGCCATGATGTTCACGTCATTGTCGACGAGCACCGGCACATCGAACGAGCGGCGCACATAGCCCGGCACGTCGAAGTCGTGCCATCCGGGCATGATGGGTGGATTCGCGGGACGTCCGGAGGTGTGCTCGACCGGGCCCGGCACCCCGATACCGATGCCGGCGAGGTCCCCACCCGACCGCCCAACCGAGTCGAGCAGGTCGTGCGCTCTCTCGACCACGAGGTCGAGGACGATCTGCGGGCCGGAGTCGATGGGAATGTCCGTTCGAACGCGCGCCAGGATCGAACCGGCAAGGTCGGTGATGGCGATCACGCCGTGCCTGGCGCCAAGGTCGACGGCGAGAACGACCTTCGCCGCGGGGTTGAAGGCGAATCGTGACGGCGGCCGTCCACCCGACGACGCCGCCTCGCCGACGGCGATGACGAATTCCGACTCCATCAGGGCATCTACCCGCGCAGCAATCGTCGATCGGGCGAGCCCGGTGATCACTGAGAGCTCCGCGCGGGTCCGCGGTGTGCCGTCGAGGAGGATCTGGAACAGCTCGCCCGAACGAGCACTGCTGATGCCCGCGATGCTTGCTGAGCTCGGCTCGGGAAATGCCATGTCCCATTGATACCAGTTCCGCTTACTGCTGTCACCCATCTGATAGATGTCGATCAACTAATAACTTTTGCTTGACTCGCGACATAAGTGGTTCTAGTTTGTTCATCACCAGCAATGAAGCTAGCCATACAGGAGAACCAGTGCCCCAAACGCCCCCACTCTCGCTCCAGCTCTACTCCGTGCGTGAGGCGCTCGCCCAAGATTTTCACGGCACCCTGAAGCGTGTCGCTGATATCGGATTCACCCTCGTCGAGCCGTACGACTTTGTTTCCCAGGCAGACCAGCTGACCAAGGGATTCGCGGAGTTCGGGCTGAGCGCGCCGACCGCGCACCTGCGCTTCCTCGACGCCGACCTCAACGAGACGTTCTCGACCGCGGCGCGGATCGGCATCCCCACGGTTATCGACCCGTTCGTGGACCCGTCGAAGTGGACGTCGCGCGACGACATTCTCACGACGGCGGATGCGCTCAACGCCGCGGTCGCCACGGCGGCGGAGCACGGCGTGCGGATCGGGTACCACAACCACGCGTTCGAGCTCGCGAACGTGATCGACGGCGTTACCGGCCTCGAAATCCTCGCCGACGCCCTCGACCCGGCAGTGATCCTCGAGCTCGACACGTACTGGGCTGCCGTGGGCGGTCAGGATGTCGTTGCGCTGCTCGGACGACTGGGCGACCGCGTGCACTTCATCCACATCAAGGACGGCCCCATCGAAGCGGACCCGCTGACCCAGGTCGCCGTCGGAAGCGGCAAGATGCCCGTGTGGGACGTGATCGCGGCGGCGAAGAACGTCGAAGTCGGCGTCGTCGAGCTGGACGCCTTCGCGGGTGACATGTTCGACGCTGTCACCGACAGCCTCGCGTACCTCACCGGAACCAAGGCCTCCGCATGAGTGGGACGGGACCGGTCGGCGTTGGCCTCATCGGCGCCGGCACGATCAGCCGCGAGTATCTGAAGAACCTCACGAGCTTCCCCGACATCGTGGTTCACGCGATCGGTGACGTGTTCGAGCCGGTTGCCAAGGAGCGCGCGGAAGAATTCGGAATCGAGACCTGGGGCGGCGTCGAGGCGACCCTCGGGCATCCGGATGTCGAGATCGTCATCAACCTGACGATCCCGGCCGCGCACGTGGAGATCGCCCTTGCGGCCGTCGCCGCGGGCAAGCACGTGTGGACCGAGAAGCCGTTCTCGCTCGACCGGCAGAGCGGCCTGACGCTGCTCGAGGCGGCGAAGACGGCCGGTAAGCGACTGGGATCGGCGCCGGACACGTTCCTCGGTGCCGGTCTGCAGACGGCGCGCCGCATGATCGAGCGCGGCGACATCGGCGTCCCGCTCACCGCGCTCACGCTCATGCAGTCGCCGGGTCCTGAATCATGGCACCCGAACCCCGCGTTCCTCTTCCAGGAAGGCGCTGGGCCGCTGTTCGACATGGGTCCCTATTACCTCACGACGCTCATGCAGGCCTTCGGTTCCGTGAACCGGGTTGCGGCGCTCGGCTCGACGTCCCGCGCCACGCGCGTCATCGGATCGGGCCCCAAGGCGGGCGAAGAGTTCGAGGTCACGGTGCCATCGCACGTCAGCGCGATCGCCGAATTCGAAGGCGGCCAGTCGTCGCAGAGCATCTTCAGCTTCGAGTCGCCCCTCGGCCGCCACGGTTTCGTCGAGATCACCGGCACTGAGGGCACGATGGCATTGCCGGACCCCAACACCTTCGGCGGCGAGATCAAGATCCGCCGTGCTGGCGAAGACGACTGGACCTCATTCCCGTCCGTCGGCGCAGCAAGCTCGCGCGGTTCCGGCGTGCTCGAGCTGGCTCGCGCGATTCGCGAGGAGCGCCCCCACCGGGCGACCGGCGAGCTCGCGTACCACGTGCTCGACACCATGGTCTCGATCAGTGAATCGATCGAGCAGCGCAGCTTCGTGAACGTCGAGAGCAGCATCCAGCCGGTCTCCGCCCTCCCGGAGGACTGGGACCCGACTGCGGCGACGCTGTAGAACCGGCGGGCACAACGATGGCAATGGAGCCAACCTCGAATCCCAGACCACTCGGCGTGGCAATGATCGGCTACGCCTTCATGGGACGGGCGCATTCGAACGCGTGGCGGAAGGTCGCGTCGTTCTTCGACGTGCCGGCGTTCGAACAACGCGTGCTGGTCGGTCGGAACGCGGATGGAGTCGCCGCAGCGGCCGCGGCGTTCGGGTGGGCAGAGTCCGCGACCGACTGGCACGACGTTGTTTCCCGCGATGACATCGATATCGTCGACATCTGCGCGCCAGGACATCTGCACACCGAGATCGCGATCGCCGCGCTCGAGGCGGGCAAGCACGTGCTCGTCGAGAAGCCGCTCGCGAACTCGCTCGCGGATGCCGAGGCCATGGCGGCAGCGGCGGCGCGTGCGCAGGCCAAGGGCATCACGTCAATGATCGGGTTCAACTACCGTCGCGTGCCCGCCCTCGCCCTGGCCAGGGAATTTGTCGCGGCCGGTCGGCTGGGCGAGATCCGGCAGGTGCGGGCTTCATACCTGCAGGACTGGCTCGCGGATGCCGACGCGCCGATGACATGGCGGCTCCGTCACGAGACTGCAGGCTCGGGTGCCCTCGGCGACCTCGCGTCGCACGCGGTCGACCAGCTGCAGTTCCTGCTCGAGGACCGCGTCTCGCAGGTGTCTGCGCGCACGCACACCTTCGTGCCGCGGCGGCCAGGGCCGGACGGGCT
The DNA here is from genome assembly GCA_030840105.1 of Microbacteriaceae bacterium. Classification (GTDB taxonomy): domain Bacteria; phylum Actinomycetota; class Actinomycetes; order Actinomycetales; family Microbacteriaceae; genus JAUZGC01. The sequence goes on along the minus strand of JAUZGC010000262.1, from coordinate 2,244 downwards.
CGAAGACGTGACCGTGGATGATGCGGTCTGGGCGACGCTGTCGTTCGAGTCCGGGGCGATCGGCAGCCTGGAGGTATCACGGGTCGCGACGGGCCGCAAGAACGCCCTGACGATCGAGCTCTACGGCTCACTGGGCGCTCTGCGGTTCGATCTCGAGGAGATCAACGAGCTGTGGTTCCTCGACGCGACCGAACCGATCGCCGAGCAGGGCTTCCGCCGCATCCTCGTGACCGAGCCGGAGCATCCCTATGTCACGGCCTGGTGGCCGCAAGGCCATGTTCTCGGCTGGGAGCACTCGTTCGTGCACGAGATCAGGGATCTCCTGGTCGCGGCCGGCTCTGGTGCCCCGGCGTCCCCGTCGTTTGAGGACGGCCTGGCCGTGCAGCGTGTGCTCGCCGCCATCGAAGCGAGCGCAGGACTCGACGGCGCGGGCGTTCCCGTTTCGAGCGCGTAAGGCACGACTGCCGTAACCGGCACACAGATGTAACACGCACCACCGCAGTATCCGCATCATCCCGCAACACCAAAGTGCAAGGAGGCACACGTGAAACGATCCATGATGGCGAAGATCGCCGTAGGTATCACCACCGCAGCCCTGGCAATCACCATGTCAGGTTGCTCGTCCACCGGGTCGGGGGGTGCCACAAGTCATCCACTCACGATCGGGATGCCGAACGGGCCGCAGACCAAGAACAACAACCCGTTCATGGGGACGTCGTCTGGCGCATCGCTCGGCTACCGGTACATGATCTACGAGCCGCTCGCCCAGGTCAACCAGACCCAGCCGAACCAGAAGCCGGTCCCGTGGCTCGCGAGTTCGTGGAAGTGGTCACCGGACTTCAAGACGCTCGAAATCACGGCACGGGACGGCGTCAAGTGGTCCGATGGGAAGGCGTTTACGGCGAATGACATCGCGTACACGTTCGGGCTCCTCAAGAAGACGCCGGCACTGAACACCAACGCGCTCCCGATCGGCGACATCACAGTCAGCGGCAAGACCGTCACGATCGCCTTCACCGCGTCCCAGTTCGTCAACCAGGGCAATGTGCTCCTCACGTACATCGTGCCAGAGCACATCTGGTCGACGATCAAGGACCCGACGACGGACCTCAACGCGAACCCCGTCGGCACCGGTCCGTACGTTCTCAAGAGCTGGACCCAGCAGGCGGTCACCCTCACCCCGAACAATTCGTACTGGGGTGGCAAGCCGCCGGTTCCAGAGATCCGGTACACGTCGTACAACGACAACAACTCGCAGCTCACCGCTCTGCTGAGCGGTGCCACGCAATGGACCTACGTGTTCATCCCGGACATCGCGAAGACGTACGTTGCCAAGAGCCCGACCAACAATTCCTACATGCCAGCAGGCCTGGGAATCGACGCGCTGTACCTCAACACCACGTCCGCGCCGTTTGACAATGTTGCCGTTCGCAAGGCGCTCAGCATGGTCATGGACCACAACGCGATTCACACTCAGGGATACTCGGGCTTCAAGGGCCTCGTCGACGCCGTGAATGGACTGCCGTCGCCCGCCGGTGACGCCTTCACCGCTGCGGCGTACAAGGGCAAGAAGGACACCGTCGACATCGCCGGCGCCAAGAAGGTACTGACGGATGCCGGATACACCTACAAGGGCTCGACTCTGATCGACCCGAAGGGCCAGCCGGTGACGTTCACCCTCACCGACCCGGCTGGGTGGTCCGACTACCTCGCGTCGCTGCAGATCATCGCTGACAACGTCAGCAAGATCGGTATCACCGCGAAGGTCGAGACCGCTACGGTCGACGCGTGGACGACCGCTGTGGCGAACGGCCAGTTCCAGGCGACGCTGCACTGGACGAACACGGGTAACACTCCGTGGGACATCTACTCCAACATCATGGATGGCACGCAGCTGAAGCCGATCGGACAGACCGCTTCGTGGAACTTCGGTCGCTTCAACAGCCCAGAGGCCACCAAGGACCTCTTCGACTACGCCAACACGACGAGTGACACCGCTCGCACGGCGGCGATGGACGACCTGCAGAAGATCATGGTCGAGCAGGTCCCCGCCATCCCGGTGGCCTCCGGTCCGCTGGGTGCCGAATACAGCACGAAGTACTGGACCGGGTTCCCCTCTGCCAAGGATCCGTACGCCGCGCTGCAGCCGACGCTCCAGAGCGCCTCGCAGATTGTCATGAAGCTGAAGCCCGCGTCGGGCAAGTAACTCCCCGTGGCAGGCCGGGCTCCGGCCCGGCCTGCCAC
>JAUZGC010000201.1 GCA_030840105.1 Microbacteriaceae bacterium | reverse complement strand
TGAATCCCGAAGCCGAACCAGTAGATGGAACCGCCCACAACGACGACTACCAGCGTCGCTGCGATCACCCACGTCCGCCTTCGAACGTGCCTCAAGAAATTCCCTAAACTCATGTCCACCCTTACACTCACGATCGCGGCAACACACTGCGCCGTCTGACAGACGCTAGAGACGCTAGATTTGCGCATTCGATCCAGTACCTATGGGCTTGCTGAGAAACCCCATGCCGGATGAGTAGACCCCCTGGGTACTCGACGGGTCGGCGCCACCGATTGGTTATTGCTGCCGCTAGCCTGTGGACCATGACGGATGTCGCCGGTCTCGAACTGCAGGAGGGCAAGAAGATCCCCCGTGGCTGGGTGGTCGCCTGGGCGGCGTGGGACTGGGGCGGAGCCGCGTTCAACGCGGTCATCACGACGTTCGTTTTCACCGTGTACCTCACGGGGAGCCTGTTCGTCGACCCCTCACTCCGGCTCGCCCGCGACGCCGAGGCGGATGTGCACGGGCCGGCCCACCAGGCGCTCACCGCGGCCGAAGCACCGCTCTCCAGCGGCCTGGGCCTCGGGATCGCGATCGCCGGCATCGTCGTGGCCGTACTGGCGCCCGTCCTCGGCCGGCGCACCGACGGATCCGGCCGGCGCAAGCTGTGGCTGGGCATCAACACGGCCGCGGTCGTCGTCGTCATGGTGCTGATGTTCTTTGTCCAGGGCGAGCCGTCGTACTTCCTGTTCGGTGTCATCCTCGTCGGCGTCGGCACCGTGTTCTATGAGATCGCGACGGTCAACTACAACGCGATGCTCGTCCAGGTGTCGACACCGAGCACGGTTGGCAGAGTGAGCGGTCTCGGCTGGGGTGCGGGCTACCTCGGCGGTATCGTGCTGCTGCTCGTGGTGTATTTCGGCCTCGTCGTCGAGAGCGCGTCCGCGCCTGGCACGGGCGGTTTTCTGCATATGACCGAGGCAGGCGGACTCAACATCCGCCTGATCGCGCTCATCTCCTCGGTGTGGACGCTTGTTTTCTCGATCCCGGTCCTGCTCACAGTGCCCGAGATCCCCGCGCTGGACCGGGGAGAGCGGATCGGGTTCTTCCAGTCATACGCGGTGCTCGCGCGTGACATCGCGCGCCTGTGGCGGGAGAGCAGAAACACGCTCCAGTTCCTCGTCGCAAGCGCGTTCTTCCGCGACGGCCTGGTCGGGGTGTTCACCTTCGGTGGAATCCTGGCGCAGGGCACCTTCGGCTTCTCGAGCGGGCAGGTCATCATCTTCGCGATCGCGGCGAACGTCGTCGCCGGCATCAGTACGTTCATCTCCGGCCGATTCGACGACCGCTTCGGTGCGAAGCCCGTGATCGTTACGTCCCTGGTCGGCCTCATCGTCGCCGGCATGGCCGTCTTCTTCGCGCATGACCTGGGTGCGGGCGCGTTCTGGGTTGGCGGGCTCGTGCTGTGCCTCTTCGTCGGGCCGGCGCAGTCCGCCAGCCGCACGTTCCTGGCGCGCATCACCCCGGCCGGTCGCGAAGGGGAAGTGTTCGGCCTCTATGCCACGACGGGTCGCGCCGTGAGCTTCCTCGCGCCGCTGCTCTTCTCCCTCTTTGTCGCGGTGTTCGGCGCCCAGTACTGGGGGATCCTCGGCATCGTGATCGTGCTACTCGTTGGCCTGCTGCTTCTGATTCCGGTCACGTCGACGCACAGGCAGAAATACGCCGAAAGATAGGATGTCTCGATGGCCGTGACGGACGAGGCAATCCTCAAGATCAAAGAGATGATCATCTCCGGGGAGTTCGGTCCAGGTGACCGGCTGCCGCCCGAAAAGGAGCTGAGCGAAGCGCTCGGGTTGTCCCGCAGTTCGATGCGCGAGGCCATCAAGGCGCTCGAGGTGATCCGTGTGCTCGACGTGCGCCGTGGCGACGGAACCTACGTCACGAGCCTTGAGCCTCGCCTGCTACTTGAGGCCATGTCATTCGTGGTCGACCTGCACGCCGATTCGTCGATCCTCGAATTCTTCGCCGTCCGCCGCATCCTCGAGCCGGCGGCCGTTGCACTCGCCGCGGCCCGGATGTCGCCCACCACGCTCGCGGACCTCCGTGCCCAGCTCGACTCCGTCGACACCACGACGACTGTGGACGAACTCATCGAGCATGACCTGGCCTTCCACAGCGCGATCGTCGCCGAGGCAGGCAACGCCTATCTGGCGAGCCTGATCGAATCGCTCTCCAGCCACACCGTCAGGGCGCGGATGTGGCGCGCACTGACTCAACGAAACGCCGTCGACCGCACGCTCGCCGAGCACCGGGCCATCCTGGATGCCCTCGAGCGCGGCGACGCGGAACTCGCGCAGGCGCTCACCACCGTGCACATCTCCGGTGTGGAGCAGTGGCTACACGACGGCGTACGTCTCGCGGCTCGCGGCGTGCATCTCGGTGCCGGCACCGGGTGAGACCGGTGCCCGGTATACGCCATCCCTGACCTCGGCCGGAGTGACGAAATGCTCATGCAGGTGGTCGACGTACTCGATCAACCGGCCATCGCTCGAACCGGAAACCGCGACAAAGTCGAACATCGAGAGGTGCTGCACCGCCTCGCACAGGCCGACTCCGCCGGCGTGCGGGCAGACGCGCACACCGAACCGGGCGGCGAGCAGCAGAATCGCGATGTTCTCGTTGACGCCGGCGACGCGAGTGGCGTCGATCTGCAGGATCTGGAGCGCATCAGCCTGGAGGAATTGCTTGAACATGACGCGATTGGCCATGTGCTCACCCGTCGCCACGGGGATCGGCGCGATGCCGCGGGCGATCGCGGCGTGAGCCAGGATGTCGTCGGGGCTCGTCGGTTCTTCGATCCAGGCGACGTCGAATTCGGTCAGCCGCGACATCCATTCGATGGCTTCGTCGACACCCCAGCGCTGATTGGCGTCGACGGCGATCTTGATGTGCGGGCCAACGGCCTCGCGGGCGAGGCGCATCCGGCGGATGTCGTCCTCGACGTCCCCGCCCACTTTGAGCTTGATCATGCCGAACCCGCTGTCGACGGCTTCGCTGGAGAGCCGGACGAGCTTCTCGTCGCTGTACCCGAGCCAGCCGGGCGTGGTCGTATATGCCGGGTATCCGGATGCCAGCAGCTCCGCCTCGCGGTCGGCTCGCCCCGCTTCGGCCGTCGTGAGGATCTCGAGCGCCTGCTCGGGCGTGAGCGCATCGGTCAGGTAGCGGAAATCGATCAGTTCGACGATCTCCGCTGGGGTCATCCGGGCAAGCAGCTGCCAGAGCGGGAGGCCAGCGCGCTTCGCCTTCAGATCCCAGAGGGCGTTGACGACGGCGCCGATCGCCATGTGCATGACGCCTTTCTCCGGTCCCAGCCAGCGCAGCTGGGAGTCCCAGACGAGTTCGCGCCAGGTCGCGCCCATGTTCTCGAGCAGCTCCTCGACGCTGCGGCCGACGATGTGGCCCGCAAGCGCGCGGATGCCGGCGACCTGCACGTCATTGCCCCGCCCGATCGTGAAGACGAACGCGTGACCCTCGAGGCCGTCGGCGGCATCGGTCACGATGCGGACGTATGCGGCCGAGTAGTCCGGATCCGGGTTCATCGCGTCCGAGCCGTCGAGGAACTCCGACGTGGGGAAACGGATGTCGCTGGTCTCCAGCGCGATGACGGTACTCACAGATGCTCTCCTTTGGGCTTCCCGAGCCTAAACATCCGATGTCTGGAATGTCAATCGTTGCGGCTCCGCTATCGGCGAGAATGGGAACATGAGCCTTACCGCGGAGAGCGTCGTCCTGCTGGCCGACGACGGGAGTCCCGTTGGGCTGGCCGACAAGGCGACCGTCCACAGCGCGGACACGCCCCTGCACCTGGCGTTCTCCTGCCACGTGTTCGACGGCGAGGGTCGCATCCTGGTGACGCGCCGCGCGCTGGCCAAGCTCACCTGGCCCGGCGTCTGGACGAATTCGTTCTGCGGACATCCGGGTCCTGGTGAGTCGATTGAGGATGCCGTCATCCGGCGCGCGTCGGACGAGCTGGGCATCCGTCTCGAGAACCTCGCCCTGGTGTTGCCCGACTTCCGCTACCGCGCGGTGGATCCATCCGGGATCGTCGAGAACGAGGTCTGCCCGGTGTTCACGGCGACGACGACCTCTGAGGTCGCGCCGGTGGCTTCCGAGGTCGCGGAGTGCCAGTGGGTGGAGCCGCGCGCTCTCCTTGCTGCGGTCGACGCGACGCCCTGGGCGTTCAGCCCCTGGCTCACGCTGCAGCTGCCTCAGCTCTACGCAGAGTTCTAGACGGCCCGCTCCGCCCCGCGATTAGCGAACCCGGCGCGCATCCATGTGCTGCTCGAGCCACCAGGTCGCACCCCCGTCGTTCGACACCCAACCATCCCAGGCGAACGAATCCGGCGTGATCGCGCTGAAGTTCCAGCGAATCGGGCGCCCGTCGGTCTGAGTCCCGTCCTGGCGAATACCATCACGATGCCCCGTCGCCACGAGCGTGCAGTAGTCCCCGTTCGCGGTACCGAACCAGTTCACCCGCCACACGCCGAGAAGCGGGTCGTACGCGCGGATCGTCGAGCCCCTGGTCTCAACGATTGACGGATCCACCCGGCTCGGGCCGCTCAGCACATCCTGAACCGCGCGGCCGTCGAGAATGTACGCGAACGTCCACGAGAGTTCGCTCTCCGACCATTCCTGCGTGTCCTCGTTCAGGATCCTGCTCGCGATCGACCACGTGCCGACCAGTTGGCCGAACCGGCGCATCCGCTCGGGATAGTTCGAAGTGGGCCCACTAGCCACGAGCGCGCCGACGAAATCCTCGTTAGCAACGTCGCTCATGAGCACGCCCCTTCCGGATCGGTGTTAGCTGCCCGCTCTGCCTGCGTCGGTGACCCGGACATCCGTGCGGTGGAAGTTCTGGAAAGAACGGGACGCCGTCGGGCCGCGCTGGCCCTGGTATCGCGAACTGTACTCGCTTGAGCCATAGGGACGCTCGGTCGGCGACGACAGGCGGAAGAAGCACATCTGGCCGATCTTCATGCCCGGCCAGAGCTTGATCGGCAACGTCGCGACGTTGCTGAGTTCAAGCGTCACGTGCCCGGAGAAGCCAGGATCGATGAAGCCGGCCGTCGAGTGCGTGAGCAGGCCGAGGCGACCGAGCGAGCTCTTGCCTTCGAGCCGCGCGGCGACGTCATCGGGCAGCGACACGAGCTCGTAGGTCGAACCGAGCACGAATTCGCCAGGGTGCAGGATGAACGGCTGGTCCGAGTCCACCTCGACGAGGCGCGTCAACTCCGGCTGATCCTCGGCTGGATCGATGAACGGATACTTGTGGTTGTCGAAGAGCCGGAAGAAGCGATCCAGGCGCACGTCGATGCTCGACGGCTGGATCATGTCGGGCTGATACGGCTCGAGCCCAATGCGTCCGGTACCCAGTTCGGCCTTGATATCACGATCGGAGAGAAGCACAGGCCCAGACTATCGGAGCTGACTTGCTAGTATGGCTGGGTCCCGTTCGCGGGCCACGCGAGTGTAGTTCAATGGCAGAACTTCAGCTTCCCAAGCTGATAGCGCGGGTTCGATTCCCGTCACTCGCTCCAATCGAAATCGACCAACGTCAGCTGAGCTGTCAGTTCTCAACATAGGTGAGACTGTTCTCAATCTACTTGAGACAAATCGCGGCCATTGCCCGGCCGCACCAGCGCCTCCTTGACTTAATTGGTCGAGCCGTTCATCACCAATCGGCGGCGATAGACAGGTCGA
>JAUZGC010000199.1 GCA_030840105.1 Microbacteriaceae bacterium | reverse complement strand
AGCTCGCGGGCAAGCCGGCGATACGCCTTCTTGATTTCATCTGTCGTCGCTGCGCGATCTACGCCTAGGACTTCGTAATGGTCAGCCACGTACGGTGGTTCCTTCTGTCTGTCGAATCTAGTTCTCGCCCAGCAGGCGGGAAAGGTAACGGGCAACGGCACGAACGGCCGCCATGTTGTTTGAGTAGTCCATGCGAGTGGGGCCGAGAACGCCCAGCCGGGCCGAACTCGAGCCTGCGGCCGTGTATCCACTCGTCAACACGGATGTCTCACCCAGGCCGAACGGAGCGTTTTCACGACCGATGCTGACCGAGACGCCGTGCTGGTCAGCAGCCATTTCACCGAAAAGTTTGAGGAGGACAACCTGTTCCTCTACCGCCTCGAGTACAGGATAAATGCTGCCGCTGAAGTCGTGCTCCGTGCGCACGAGGTTGGCTGTGCCCGCCATCACGAGCTTGTCCTGGCGATTCGCCTCGATCTGCTCGACGAGCGTGTTGACGACGGGTGCGATGAGGTCACGATGATGTTCGGCAAAACCGTTGGGAGTCTGGCGGAGCTCCACAGCGGCATCCGCGAGATGAAGGCCCTGGACGGCACCGTTCACGGCGCCGCGCAAATCGCCGAGGAGCAGGTCGTCGATGTCGGCGTGCACCTCGATCACGCGTTGTTCGACCGCGCCTGTGTCGGTGATGAGCACAGAGAGAAGCCGGCGAGGAGTCAGTGGAACAAACTCAATGTGACGCACGCGCGAGCGCGAGACGGGCGGGTACTGCACGAGTGCGACCTGGTGAGTCAGCTGCGAGAGAAGCCGCACGGTGCGCGAGAGCACGTCGTCAAGGTCGGCCGACTGACCGAGGAAAACCTCGATCGCCTTGCGCTGGGCATGGCTCAGCGGCCGGAGGTCGGCCAGATGGTCCACGAACATCCGATAGCCCTTGTCGGTCGGCACCCGGCCGGACGAGGTGTGCGGCGCCGCAATGAGCTCTTCTTCTTCGAGCGCCGCCATGTCGTTTCGGATGGTTGCCGCGGACACACCGAAGGCGTGCCGCTCCACAATCCGCTTCGAGCCGACCGGTTCCCGCGAAGCAACGTAGTCCTGCACGATCACACGCAGCACTTCGAGGCTGCGATCAGACACCATCCGTTCTCCGCCTCCCGAACTCACGCACTGTTAGCACTCGATCTGTCTGAGTGCTAATCATATCGCGTCGACTCTCAAGGAATCATTGCACCCGCGAGTTCCAGAGCAGTACTTTATGGATATGTCCGCACGATCGCCTCGATCGTTCCGATCACAGGTGCACGCGCTCACTCGAGAAGATCCGTTCGTTCTATCGACTGAAAGGCACCGATCATGACTGATCCAAACGCAGGGCCCCCGTACGATCCCACGCCCGGGCAACCGCAGCAGCCGTACCAGGCCGCGCCAACCCCCGCCGCGCCCCTGTCCGCCAGCGAAGACCGGCAATGGGCGATGTGGTCACACTTCGGCGGAGTCATCGGATTCCTCCCATCTCTAATCATTTACCTCGTCTTCAAGGACCGGGGCCGACTGACAAACCAGGAGTCCAAGGAAGCGCTCAACTGGCAGATCACCTTCACGATCGGCTATGTCGTGCTGATCATCCTCGGCGCGATCCTGAACGCCCTGCTGATCGTCGCGGGTGCCGGTGCCGTCGCCGTCATCATCAGCCTTCTGCCGCTGCTTTGGTGGATCCTCAACGTGATCTTCTCGATCATGGGCGGCGTGAAAGTGAACAGCGGCGGAAGCTACCGCTACCCGTTCGCGATTCGTCTCATCAAGTAGCACTGAATGCGAGACGCCAGGTAAGTGACGCCGGGGTGCCTGGAGCGAATGCTCCCGGCACCCTTTACCGTGTGGCGCGGGCGCCCTAGGGTAAAGGCGAAACCACTCTGCCCCGACCAGGCACAGCCAAGGAGCAAGCATGTCCGACGCAACACCTCCACCCCCTCCGACCGGCCCGTATCAGGCCAACGCACCGCTGAGCCCGGCAGACGAGAAGCTATGGGCCACGCTCATTCACATCGGAGGCATCTTCTTCGGCTTTCTGCCCGCGTTGATCGGCTATCTCGTCCTCAGGGACAAGGGCCCGTTCATCCGCCTGCACACCGCGAGCGCGCTGAACTTCCAGATTTCGCTCTACATCTACAGCGCTGCAGTGCTCGTCATCACCCTCCTCACCTTCGGCATCGGTGCGCTGCTCTACTTCCCCCTGGTAGTGGTGGCCCTGATCTTCATGATCATGGCGGCTGTCAAGGCGAACCAGGGCCAGCCGTACGACTACCCCCTGACGATCAAGTTCGTCAGCTAAAACTCATCAGCCGGCTGAGACCCATCCAGCAGCCGCCGCACCACGGCGTCCGCGAGCAGGCGCCCGCGGAGGGTCAGGTCGATTGATCCGCGCAGGGCGGCCTTCGCGTCGATGAGTTCGTCCGCAATCAACCCGGCGACCGCGAGTCGACCGGATGCGCCCAGCTCGCCGATTGCCAGCCCGTTACGGATGCGGGTGAGCAGCAGCACACGCTCGACCCGCTGGGTCTCCGCGTCGAGCGTCTCTCGACCGGCGGCCGGCGAGACATCCGCGAGCACGCGATCCGCGTACGCGGCCGGATGCTTGACGTTCCACCAGCGCACGCCCCCGACATGGCTGTGTGCGCCAGGGCCGACTCCCCACCAGTCGTGACCCTGCCAATACGCAAGGTTGTGCCTGGACCTGTGTGCGGCATCCTTCGCCCAGTTGCTCACCTCGTACCAGCCGTAGCCTGCGGCCGCGAGGCGTGCGTCGGCGAGCTCGTACATGTCGGCCTGCAGGTCATCGTCGGGCTCTGCGACGATGCCGGACTTGATCTGCCTGGCGAGCTTGGTGCCGGGTTCGACGATGAGCGAATACGCGGAAAGGTGGTCTGGCGCACAGGCGACCGCCGCGTCGAGCGACCTCTCCCAATCGGGCAGCGATTCGGTGGGTGTGCCGTAGATCAGGTCGAGGCTGACCTGCAGTCCGGCGTCGCGTGCCCACTGTACGACGAGCGGGATGCGCTCCGGATCGTGCGTGCGCTCGAGCGTGGCCAGCACATGCGGGACGGCCGACTGCATCCCGAACGAGACGCGGGTGAAGCCTGCCGCTGCGAGTTCCCGCAGGTATGCGGCATCCACCGAATCCGGGTTCGCCTCGGTCGTCACCTCTGCGCCGGACACAAGGCCCCACGCGTCGCGAACAGAGTCGAGCATCCGCACGAGGTCGGCGGACGGCAGCAGCGTGGGCGTGCCGCCGCCGAAGAAGACCGTCGACACACTTCGGGCCGGCAGACCGGATGCCGCCAGTACACGGGCGCCGAACGCCACCTCCGTGCTCGCCTGGTCCGCGTAGTCGCTCTGCCTGGCGCCACGCAACTCGGTGGCCGTGTACGTGTTGAAGTCGCAGTACCCGCACCGCACGCGGCAGAACGGTACGTGCAGGTAGACGCCGAAGTTACGCTCAGCGGCTCCGCCGACCACCGAGTCGGGCAGCCGACCGTCAGCGGGAGCTGGATCGCCGAGGGGAAGTGCGCTGGGCATCCGTGTCCTACGCGGCCCGCGCGGGCAGCAGGGCGCGGAGGTATCGCCTGGTGAAGCGCCACTGCTGGAAGCGCAGAATCGGCGCGGCGAGGCGGTAGTACCAGGCACTCGGCCTGGAGAACGCGCGGAAGGTCAACCAGACCGAGTCGTCGGCGCGGTGCTCGACGATGAATGCCTCTTCGCCGCTCACGGGGTAACCGTGCAGCGTCCCATAGGCGAACCCGACCCGATCCTTGTCGTCGATCACGTAGACCACGCGGAGCGGGGCAGAGAAGGTGAGCGGCCACACCGGGATCTTGAGCACGGCCGTCATGCCATCCAGGATGTACGGCGTGCCGTCGTCGGCGAAGACCGTCTCGCTCGTCCTGTGCTCCTGCAGCTTCGCCGGGCTGCCGTCCTCGTTGAAGATCACGCCCGCATACTGCACGCCGGTTCCCTCGCGCACGTCGGTCACGCGGATGCCGCTTCCGCGCTGCACGCCCCACGACATCAGCGATTCCGTCGCTATCTGGAACCGCTCTTCACCGCTGCCGAGGCGCACCGCACGCTCAAGAGGGCGATAGCCGGTCGGAGGGTAGTAGAGCAGGTCGGCCGCCTGCGTGCCGCCGACGGCCCCGTAGGTGACGGGCTGATCCGTGAAAGTGGAGCGGCGCATGCGCTGGGTGATGTCCTCTCAGAGTGCGCCTATGGCTGACGCGAAAGTTCAGTGTCCAGCGCCTCGAGGCGCTGCCAGGGGTCTAAAGCCGTCTGATCAGAATACTCGGCGCTCGGCTCTGGCCTCGACCCCGGCAGGATCCGCCGGACAGCGTGCAGGACTGCAGAGACGAGGGCGATCAGCGCGCCGATGACGAAGGGCAGCGCGGTGAGGACCAGAAGAAAGGCGACGATCACCCCGACGAACGGGGAAAAATAGACGAGCAGTCCGAGCAGAGACCCGTTGTCCATGTGCCAGAGTCTAGAGCCAGGCGCCCGCGGTCAGGCGCCGGTGCTCACTTCTTCTTTTCGGTGTCCCCGGAGAGCGCGGCGATGAACGCCTCCTGCGGCACCTCGACGCGGCCCACCATCTTCATGCGCTTCTTGCCTTCCTTCTGCTTCTCGAGCAGCTTGCGCTTGCGGGTGATGTCACCGCCGTAGCATTTCGCCAGCACGTCTTTACGCATCGCGCGGATGCTTTCGCGCGCGATGATGCGCGCACCGATCGCGGCCTGGATGGGCACCTCGAACTGCTGCCGCGGGATGAGCTCGCGCAGCCGTCCCGTCATCAGCACGCCGTACGCATACGCCTTGTCGCGGTGCACGATTGCGCTGAAGGCATCCACCTGCTCGCCCTGCAGGAGGATGTCGACCTTGACCAGGTCGGCCTCCTGCTCGCCGAATGGCTCGTAGTCGAGCGACGCGTACCCGGCGGTGCGGCTTTTGAGGTTGTCGAAGAAGTCGAACACGATCTCGCCGAGCGGCATCGTGTAGCGGATCTCGACCCGGTCCTCGCCCAGGTACTCCATGCCGAGGAGCGTGCCGCGCCGGCCCTGGCAGAGCTCCATGATGACGCCGACGTAGTCCTTGGGCGCGAGGATCGCGGCCTTGACCACGGGTTCCTCGACCTTGGAAATCTTGCCGTCCGGAAACTCGCTGGGGTTCGTCACCGTGACGGTCTTCTTGTCCTCGGTCGTGACCTCGTAGATGACGGATGGCGCCGTCGTGATGAGATCGAGTCCGAACTCGCGCTCGAGCCGCTCGGTGATGATCTCGAGGTGCAGCAGCCCGAGGAAGCCGCAGCGGAACCCGAACCCGAGCGCGACGGATGTCTCCGGCTCGTACACGAGCGACGCATCCGAGAGCTTGAGCTTGTCGAGCGCCTCGCGCAGCTCGGGGTAGTCGCTGCCATCGATCGGGTACAGCCCGGAGAAGACCATGGGCTTGGGTTCGGTGTAGCCGGGCAGGGCCTCGGTCGCCGGCTTGGACGCGGTGGTCACCGTGTCGCCGACCTTCGACTGGCGCACATCCTTCACGCCTGTGATCAGGTAACCCACCTCGCCGACGCCGAGCCCCTTGCTTGGGGCCGGTTCGGGAGAGCTCACGCCGATCTCAAGGATTTCGTGGGTCGCGCGCGTCGACATCATCTGGATGCGCTCACGTGGCGCGAGGTGCCCATCGATCATTCGCACGTACGTCACGACGCCGCGGTAGCTGTCGTAAACGGAGTCGAAGATCATCGCGCGCGCCGGCGCATCCGCACGCCCGACGGGGGCAGGGATGAGGTCGACGACGCGATCGAGGAGTTCCTCGACGCCGGCGCCCGTCTTACCTGATACGCGCAGGACGTCTTCCGGCTTGCCACCGATAAGCGACGCGAGCTCCCTCGCGTACTTCTCTGGATCGGCGGCGGGGAGGTCGATCTTGTTGAGCACCGGAATGACCGTGAGGTCGTTCTCGAGCGCGAGGTACAGGTTCGCGAGGGTCTGTGCTTCGATCCCCTGGGCGGCATCCACGAGCAGGATCGCGCCCTCGCACGCGGCGAGGCTGCGGCTGACCTCGTAGGTGAAGTCGACGTGCCCCGGGGTGTCGATCATGTCGAGGACGTAGTCGACGCCGTCGATCGTGGAGCGCCACGGCATCCGCACGTTCTGCGACTTGATGGTGATGCCGCGCTCCCGCTCGA
>JAUZGC010000182.1 GCA_030840105.1 Microbacteriaceae bacterium | reverse complement strand
CGAAGCGGCGGATGCCGACACTCCGATCTTCGTTCGCTTCTCCGCAACCGACTGGGTGCCTGGCGGTTTGGACGAGGAGCAGATCGCAACAGTCGCCGCGTGGGCGAAGGATGCGGGGGCGGACTTCTTCGACATCTCCAGCGGAGGCAACCTGGGACAGGTCGCGATCCCGCTCTCCCCCGGGTACCAGGTGCCGTTCGCCGATTTCGTCAAGAAGCAGGCCGGCGTGAGCGTCAACGCCGTCGGGCTCATCACGACGCCCGAGCAGGCCGCAGAGATCGTCGAGAGCGGGCGGGCGGATGCCGTCATGATGGGTCGCGAGATGGCCAGGGACCCGCACTTCGTTCTGCGCGCGGCGCACGAACTCGGCGTCGACATCGACTACTGGCCCGGGCAGTACCTGCGAGCCCGCCGACCGCTGCTCGTCACCGCAGCCTGAGCACCCGGCTGCTCACCAGCAGCCCACCAGCACTACCCCGACGCCACTCGACGGGCCATGACTCAGGCCCGCCGGGTGGCGTCCTGCACTTCTCCGACGAGTTCTTCGATGATGTCCTCGAGGAACAGCACGCCCGTCGTCGTGCCCTCTGCGTCGAACACCCGCGCAAGGTGTCCGCCGGAGCGGCGCATGATCGCGAGCGCATCCTCGAGGTCACTCTTGGCGAAGACCGAAATCAGCCGGCGCACGCGCTTGCTCGGGATGGGTCGCTCGTAGTCGTCCCCGTCGAGGTCGAGGATGTCTTTGAGGTGCACGTAGCCGACCGGCTCACCTTCGGCGTCAAGCAGCACGTAACGCGAGAATCCGTGGCGCGTCACGGCACGCTCGACGTCAACCGGAGTTGCATTCTCGGGAAGGCATACGAGCTTGTCGAGTCCGAGCGCGACATCCTTCGCCTTCTTCTCGGTGAACTCGAAAGCCGCATTCAGCGCGCCGGTTCGATCGGTGAGGATGCCCTCGCGGGTCGACTGGTTGACGATGGTCGCGACTTCTTCGAGCGTGAACGTGCTCGACGCCTGGTTCTTCGGCTGCACCCGAAACAGCCGCAGCACGCCGTTCGACGCTGCGTTGAGCGCAATAATGACGGGCTTGAAGACCCGGGCGATGGCGACAAGCGGCGGCGCGAGGATGAGTGCGGCGCGGTCGGGAACCGAGAACGACAGGTTCTTCGGCACCATCTCGCCGAAGACGACGTGCAGGAACGACACCAGCACGAGGGCGATGATGAACGCGATCGTGCCGATGACGCCCTCGGGCCAGTTGGTCAGCGAGAAAGGCACCATGAGCAGGTGATGGATGGCCGGCTCCGAGACGTTCAGGATGAGCAGTGAGCACACTGTGATCCCGAGCTGCGTCGTCGCGAGCATGAGCGTGGCGTTTTCCATGGCCCACAACGTCGTCTTCGCGCCCCGCCTGCCATGCTCGGCGAGCGGCTCGATCTGCGAACGTCGGGCCGAGATGACGGCGAATTCGGCGGCGACGAAGAAGGCGTTCACGACGAGGAGGACGACGAGCCAGATGATGCCTGCCCAGTCACCCATGGTCGACCACCTCCCCGTTTCCCGCGTCCGCGCCTGGCCCCGTGTCAGTACCCGGCCCCGTGTCAGTGCCTGGCGCTGGCTCCGGGGTGAACCGGATACGGTCGATCCGGCGGCCGTCGAGGCGCTCGACGCGCAGCGTTCCGCCATCGACGAGCACCTCATCCCCCACGACGGGCAGCCGCCCGAGCTCGTCCATCACGTAACCGGCGACGGTCTCGTATGGCCCATCGTCCGGCACGGTAATCCCGGCCCGCTCGGCGAGTTCGTCTGGGCGCAAGATCCCGGGGAAGGTGACAGAGTCGCGCCCCCGCACGATGCCCGCTCGAGCGCGATCGTGTTCGTCGGCCACCTCGCCGATGAGTTCTTCGACAAGGTCTTCCAGCGTGGCGATCCCCGACGTGCCGCCGTACTCGTCGACCACCACGGCCATCTGGTATCCGCGACCGCGCAACTCGCCGAGCAGCGTGTCGAGCTTCATCGTCTCGGGGACGCGGAGGGCATCCGTCTGGAGCGCGGAAACCGGAACGCTGGCTCGCCGGGAGCGCGGCACCGCGACGGCCTGCTTGACGTGCACGAAGCCGACGACGTCATCGACCCCCTCGTCGACCACGGGGAAGCGTGAATAGCCCGTCCTGCGCGCGAGATCGATGACCGCCTGCGCAGGGTCAGAGCGTCGTACGCTCGCGATGCGCAGGCGCGGCGTCATGACATCCGATGCCGTGTGTCCTGAAAAGGCCAGCGTGCGGTTGAGGAGGGTCGCTGTGTCTGCTTCGAGCAGCCCGGCGTTCGCCGAGCGGCGAACGAGCGACGACAGCTCCTCGGCGGTACGCGCTCCGGAGAGCTCTTCCCGCGGCTCGACCCCGACCAGGCGAAGCACGGCGTTCGCACTGTTGTTCAACAGCGCGACGGCGGGCCGGAACACGGTCGTGAAGACCGTCTGGAACGGGATCACGAGTTTGGCTGTCTGGATCGGCAGTGCGAGCGCGAAGTTCTTGGGAACGAGCTCGCCGATAATCATGGAGACGAGTGTCACGAGCACGATCGCGGTCGTCGTCGCGACCACGGGCACGGCGCCAGTCGGCAGGCCGATCGCGGCGAGCGGCGCGGCGAGCAGGGCGCCGACCGCCGGCTCCATCGTGTACCCGGTCAGCAGAGTCGTGAGCGTGATGCCGAGTTGCGCACTCGAGAGATGCGTCGACGTGATCTTCAGCGCAGCGATCGTCATCGTCAGACGGGACTCACCGCGCGCCATGCGCGCCTCGAGATCCGATCTGTCGAGGTTGACAAGAGCGAACTCGCCTGCAACGAAAAAGCCCGTGCCGAGGGTCAGGATGACACCGATGCCGAGCATGATCCACTCATACACGGGCGTCACCCCCGTGGGTCACGGGCGATGGACTATGGCTGGGCGAATTGGCAGAGGGAGGGTCGTCCATTGTGCGCCCCAGTATATCCGCGAGCAGTGGGGTCACCAGCTGACCGGCAGCGCCTTGCCTTCCTCGTAGCCCGCCGCCGACTGGATGCCGACGAGTGCGCGATCCTGGAATTCGCTGACGCTGCGCGCACCCGCGTACGTAAACGAACTGCGCAGGCCCGTCGTGATCATGTCGAGCAGATCCTCGACCGAGGGGCGCAGCGGGTCGAGATAGATCGTGGAGCTCGAGATCCCCTCGGCGAAGAGTGTCTTCCGCGCGAGCTCGTACGGATCGAGCCGCTCGAAGCGCTCGCGGACGGCCTTGGTGCTCGCCATCCCCCAGCTCTCCTTGTACAGCCGGCCGGCGGCATCCCGGTTGAGGTTGCCCGGCGCCTCGATGGTGCCGGCGAACCAGGATCCGATCATGACGGATGCTCCGCCAGCGGCGAGCGCGAGCGCGACATCGCGTGGGTAGCGCACTCCGCCATCCGCCCAGACGTGTGCGCCGAGCTCGCGCGCGGCGGCCGATGCTTCGAGCACCGCGGAGAACTGCGGACGCCCGACCGCCGTCATCATGCGCGTCGTACACATGGCTCCCGGCCCGACCCCCACCTTGAGGATGTCGGCTCCCGCCTCGACGAGGTCCCGCACGGCCTGTGCGGTCACGACGTTACCCGCGACTATGGGCAACCCGAGGCCGAGGCCCTTGACCGTCTGGATCGCGTGGCGCATCCCGTCCTGATCGCCGTGCGCCGTGTCGATGACGAGGACGTCGACACCCGCGGCCGCCAGCGCCTTGGCCTTGTCAGCCGTGTCGCCGTTGATGCCGATCGCCGCCGCGACACGGAGTCGGCCGTGCGCATCGAGCGCCGGCTGGTACAGGGTCGAGCGCAGTGCGCTGCGCAGGCTCAACGTTCCGATGACCACCCCGTGGCGCAGCACCGGCGCGAACGTGATGCCAGCCGCATTCATGACGTCGAACGCAGCGCGGCCATCCGGAATGTCGTCGGCGTCGAGGGCGGTCAGCGCGCCGTGCAGAAGGTCTCCGAGCCTGGCATCCGGAAGCATGTTCGCCAGCTGCGCTGCCGAGATGCAGCCGACGTACTGGTCGCGGTCATCGTGGATGACGATGCCGTGTCCCTCCACGGCAGGCACGCGCTGGAGCGCGGATGCGACGGTCTCCTCTGGCCGAAGGATGTGCGGCGTGTCGAAGGCCGTGGGCTGGTCCTTGACCCAGCGGATGGCTGCATCCAGGTCCTGCAGGTGCATGTCCTGCGGCAGCACGCCGAGTCCGCCCCGTCGCGCGAGAGTGGCGGCGAGCCGTGGGCCCGTGACGGAACTCATGTTCGCGGAGACGATGGGGATCGTCGCCCCTGTTCCATCGCCTGGCGCGAGGGAGACATCCAGCCTGCTCGCGACCGAGGAGCGGGACGGGACCAGGAAAACGTCCGAATAGGTCAGGTCGTGATTCGGGGTCGTTCCATAGAACTCCATGGGACAAAGCTATCCCTCCTGTGTCAGGGACGCAGCCCTTGGCCAATGGGATTAGGCTTGTTCACTGGACAGGACGGGGCGGCCAAGGGCCCCCTGATCGAGGACATAATCAATGGAGAGAGTGGGCGATCGGCTGTGTCGAGCCAATTGACCGGGTTGGGAACTGACGACGGATCGTCGGGCGAATTTGGAGCCAACGAATGGCTGGTTGACGAGCTCTACGAGCAGTTCATCGTTGACAAGAACTCGGTTGACAAGTCGTGGTGGCCGATCCTGGAGAGCTACCAGCCGACCGTGAGCGACGAGGTGGCTCCCGCCGCCGAGGCAGCCCCTACCGCCGACGCACCAGCTCCTGCGGCCGACGCACCAGCTCCTGCGGCCGAAGCGCCAGCTCCTGCGGCCGAGGTCACCCCTGCGCCGGCCCCCACTCCCGTGGTCGCTACGCAGCCCGTTGCCAGGACCACCTCGCTCGCGCCCAAGCCCCAGCCGGTCCCGGCGGATGCGCCCATCACGGCGCCCCAGCCCATCGTCACGTCGGAGACGACGGTCGCCGCGGGTGAGACGGAAGCTGTCGTCACTCCGCTGCGTGGCATGTCGAAGGCCCTCGCGACCAACATGGACGCGAGCCTTACCGTGCCGACCGCGACGAGTGTGCGTACCATCCCCGCAAAGCTCCTCATCGACAATCGCATCGTCATCAACAATCACCTGACCCGCGCTCGAGGGGGCAAGGTCTCCTTCACCCACCTGATCGGCTGGGCGCTCGTTCAGGCCCTCAAGGATTTCCCGACCCAGAACGTGTACTACGACGAGGTGGATGGCAAGCCCTCCGTCGTCGCACCGGCTCACGTCAACCTCGGTATCGCGATCGACATCCCCAAGCCGGATGGCACGCGCGCCCTCCTGGTCCCCTCCATCAAGCGCGCCGACACCATGGGCTTCGGCGAATTCCTCGCCGCGTACGAAGACTTGGTCGGCAAGGCCCGCACCAACAAGCTGGCGGCGAACGACTTCGCCGGCACGACGATTTCGCTCACCAACCCCGGCGGCATCGGGACGGTGCACTCCGTCCCGCGCCTCATGAAGGGTCAAGGGTGCATCATCGGCGCCGGCGCCCTCGAATACCCGGCCGAATTCCAGGGCGCGAGCGACCACACCCTGACCGAGCTCGCCATCGGCAAGACGATCACCCTCACGAGCACCTATGACCACCGCGTCATCCAGGGCGCAGGATCCGGTGAGTTCCTGAAGATCGTGCACGAGCTCCTCATCGGCCAGCGCGGATTCTACGAGGACATCTTCGCCGCACTGCGCATCCCGTACGTGCCGATCGAGTGGGCACCTGACATCAGCGTCGACCTCGCGAACGCGGTCGACAAGACCGCACGCGTGCAGGAGCTCATCAACGCGTTCCGCGTGCGCGGCCACCTCATGGCAGACATCGATCCGCTCGAGTACGTGCAGCGTTCGCACCCCGACCTCGACATCTCAAGCCACGGCCTGACCTTCTGGGACCTCGATCGCGAGTTCGTCACCGGCCAGTTCGGCACGAAGCGCCAGATGCGGCTGCGCGACATCCTGGGCGTGCTGCGCGACTCGTACTGCCGCACGACGGGCATCGAGTACATGCATATCCAGGACCCGGCACAACGCAGGTGGATCCAGGAAAAGGTCGAGCGCCGATACGAGAAGCCGACCCACGACGAGCAGCTGCGCATCCTCGGCAAGCTCAACGAGGCCGAGGCATTCGAGACGTTCCTGCAGACCAAGTACGTCGGACAGAAGCGGTTCAGCCTCGAGGGTGGCGAGTCGACCATCGCCCTGCTCGACGCCATCCTGCAGGGTGCGGCGGAGGAAGGCCTCGAAGAGGTCGCGATCGGCATGGCCCACCGCGGGCGACTCAATGTCCTGACCAACATCGCGGGCAAGACCTACGGACAGATCTTCCGTGAGTTCGAAGGAACGCAGGATCCGAAGACCGTGCAGGGCTCCGGCGACGTCAAGTACCACCTCGGCACCGAGGGTATGTTCAAGGGCGCGAGCGGCGAGGAGATCCCGGTCTACCTGGCCGCAAACCCGTCGCACCTCGAGGCCGTCGACGGCGTGCTCGAAGGCATCGTCAGGGCCAAGCAGGACCGCAGGCCTGCGGGCACCTTCCTCACGCTTCCCGTCCTCATCCATGGGGATGCGGCGTTCGCCGGGCAGGGTGTCGTGGTCGAGACGCTGCAGCTCTCGCAGTTGCGCGGCTACCGCACGGGCGGCACCATCCACGTCAACATCAACAACCAGGTCGGCTTCACGACTCCGCCAGCGGAATCGCGCACGTCGATCTACTCGACGGATGTCGCCAAGACCATCCAGGCGCCGATCTTCCACGTGAACGGCGACGACCCCGAGGCCGTCGTGCGCGTCGCCCAGCTCGCGTTCGAATACCGCCAGCAGTTCAAGCGCGACGTCGTGATCGACCTCGTCTGCTACCGCCGCCGCGGCCACAACGAGGGTGACGACCCGTCGATGACCCAGCCGCTCATGTACAACCTGATCGAGGCCAAGCGCAGCGTTCGCCGCCTCTACACCGAAGCCCTGGTCGGTCGCGGTGACATCACGCAGGACGAGTACGAGCAGGCCCACCACGATTTCCAGGATCGCCTGGAGCGCGCATTCATGGAGACGCACGCCGCCCAGACCAACTCGATCCCGGTCATCACCGCCGACTCCAACGCCGTCAAGGACCTGGAGCGCCCCCTGGCGCAGCAGGGTGAGGACAGCACCGGCGAGCCGGAGACCACGGGCGTGAGCGAATCCGTCGTCCGCCTGATCGGCGATGCGTTCAACAACCCGCCCGCCGGGTTCACGGTGCATCCGAAGCTGCAGCAGCTTCTCGCCAAGCGACTGGACATGAGCCGCAATGGCGCCATCGACTGGGGCTTCGGCGAGTTGCTCGCGCTCGGCTCTGTCCTGCTGGAAGGCACCCCGGTGCGCATGGCAGGGCAGGACACCCGGCGCGGGACCTTCGTGCAAAGGCACGCGGTGTTCCACGACCGCACGAACGGCCAGGAGTGGCTGCCGCTCGCGAACCTCAGTGAGAACCAGGCACGCTTCTGGATCTATGACTCGCTGCTCAGCGAGTACGCGGCCATGGGCTTCGAGTACGGCTACTCGGTCGAGCGACCGGATGCCCTCGTGCTCTGGGAGGCGCAGTTCGGCGACTTCGCGAACGGCGCACAGACCATCATCGACGAGTTCGTCAGTTCCGCGGAGCAGAAGTGGGGTCAGCGCTCCTCGCTCGTGCTGCTGCTTCCGCACGGCTACGAGGGCCAGGGACCCGACCACTCGTCGGCACGCATCGAGCGTTACCTGCAGATGTGCGCCGAGAACAACATGACGGTTGCCAGGCCGTCAACGCCGGCATCGTACTTCCACCTGCTGCGCCGCCAGGCATATGCGCGGCCACGCAAGCCGCTCATCGTCTTCACCCCGAAGGCCATGCTGCGACTGCGCGGCGCATCGAGCGAGGTCGCCGACTTCACGTCCGGCAAGTTCGAACCCGTCATCGACGATGCCAGGATCAGCGATAAGGCCGCCGTCAAGCGCGTCCTGCTCATGGCGGGCAAGCTCTACTACGACCTGCTGAACGAGCTCGAGAAGAACCCGAACCCCGAGATCGCACTTGTGCGGGTTGAGCAGTACTACCCGCTGCCGGGCAGCCAGCTCAAGCAGACCGTGGCGTCCTACCCCGATGCCGAACTCATCTGGGTACAGGACGAGCCGGAAAACCAGGGTGCCTGGCCGTTCATGATCCTGGAGACGTCGAAGCTCGGACCGCGCCCGCTCGGCGTGATCTCGCGGGCACCGTCTGCCTCGCCGGCAGCCGGTTCGGCCAAGCGCCACGCGCAGGAACAGGCGGATCTCATCCGCCGTGCGCTCACACTGTAGCGACAGGATGCAGAAGAGGCGCCCGTCCGGGAAACCGGATCGGGCGCCTCTTCTCGTCAAGCCGGGAAGCCAGACCGCAGGCCGTGACACTTACACGGCGGCCCGGATGCGGAGATGGCGCGCGACACGCCGGCGAGGGCGGCCGCGCGGCGGCGTGTCGCCGCCATCTCCGCACTCGCGCAGCGGTGGGTGCATCAATGTCAGCCATCGTCACGGCTGCGCGCGCGCCTTGGCCAGTGCCGCCGCGGTGCCGGCGATCGTGAGACCGCTCGCCTTGAGCGCTCGAGCAGCAGCACGGTCCACGCTAAGCACCCCGAGCAGAAGGTGCTCTGTGTCGACGTCGTCGTGTCCGAGCCTGAGCGCGGCATGAAACGCCGCCTCGAGCGCGGCTCGGCCGTTGCGATCAAATCGCAGTCTGTGCAGAGCATCCACACTGGCGTCCCGAGTGGGCTCTGGCGCCGGCAAGGGAAGGCCCAGGCGCGCGGCGAGGTCGCCATCCGCGATATCGGACGCGTGGATGATCCTGGCGGCAAGGCTGTTCGACTCGCTCAGGAGCCCGAGGGCCAGATGGTCGTCACCGACCCGCGCCACACCGGTCAACTCGGCGAGTTGACCGGCCGCCGCGATGACGTGCCGGGCGAGTTCTGTCACCCGTGAGAGCGTGAATCGCCGACCAGCTTGTTGATGATCGGCGAATCGCTGCTGGGCTGCTTGTTTCGAAATCGCCATGCTCGCGCCAATCTGGCTCCACGACTGGCCTGCATCCCTCGCCTGGTCCACGAAGTGCCCGACGAGGGCGTCGGCATCCTCATTGAGCCGTGCAGCGACGTCGACGGCGTCGACAAGGTGGGCGAGCGGCCCACCATCTGCGTGAACCCTCTGGACGTAGGCGACCAAGCTCTCGAGTGGAAACGGCGGCGTCGGCATACGCCAAGGCTAGGTTGATCGAAGTAATGCGTCAATCAACGGTTGACGCATGATCAAATTCCTTATCGCCCCAGACCACGGGCGAGCTTGCACGACGTCCGGGATGCTGTGCAGCAACCGTGCACCGACCGGCCCGCGACATCCGCTTTCGCGCACGTGAGTGGCCTGCCCTGCAGACGCACGCCTTAGTGCGTGGCCTGCACCGCCCGCAGCTTCAGGAGCACCTGCGCGCGCAGGTCTTCCGGGGCGGTCTCCTTGCACGCACGCTGCACAGCCTCGGTGAGCACGCGGCCCACGTGGTGCTCGCTCGCGCAGTCCGCGCAATTCGCGAGGTGTTCACGGATGTCGTCGAAGTCGACACTGCACAGTTCGTTGTGCAGGTACTCCTCGAGGTCCTTCTTTGCCGTTTCGCAGCCGCAATCGGTCATCTGGCGCTCCTGGGTGTCTGCACGGCCTGGATTCCCCGGTCATGCGCATAATCAGTCAACAGCTCCCGCAGCATCCGCCTGCCTCTATGCAAGCGGCTCATCACGGTGCCGATGGGTGTTTTCATGATGTCGGCGATCTCCTGGTAGGAGAAGCCTTCTACGTCGGCAAAATACACCGCCAGACGGAAGTCCTCCGGGATCGACTGGAGAGCATCCTTGACAGCACTGTCTGGAAGATGGTCAATCGCCTCGGCTTCCGCCGAGCGACTCGAAGACGCAGTGGTCGACTGGGCGCCGCCCAGCTGCCAATCCTCGAGTTCGTCGATGGTGCCTTGGAACGGTTCGCGCTGCTTCTTGCGGTACGTGTTGATGAAGGTGTTGGTGAGGATGCGGTACAGCCACGCCTTCAGATTCGTGCCCTGCTCGAACTGCTTGAAGGCCGCAAACGCCTTCACGAACGTCTCCTGCACGAGATCCTGTGCATCCGCCGGGTTGCGCGTCATTCGAAGCGCGGCCGCGTAAAGCTGGTCCATAAACGGAAGCGCTTGCTCTTCAAAGAGAGAGCCGAGGTCTGGTGTGGCGGAGGTCATCACCGGCCAGTCTAGTTCCGCCAGCGAATCGAACCTTTGTACTTCCAGTACAGCGGATGCATGCTCCACAGACTTGTCCCTCCCTCCGTGCAAAACGTCGATACCCTGATAACCGATGCTGATCTCCAAATATTCCGCTCCGGACTTCAATCCGTACGGCGACACGTCGCCCGACGAGCCGAACGCGCTCTGGGCGGCGCCCGTAGCGCGCGGGCCGCTCGCCGCGATCGTCGCGCTGCCCGGCTCGAAGTCGCTGACCAATCGCGAGCTCGTGCTCTCTGCCCTCGCGGACTCCCCCTCGCTCCTGCGCGCTCCGTTGCACTCGATGGACAGCGCCAACATGGTCCAGGCCTTGCGCTCCCTCGGTGCCGTGATCGAAGAGAAG
This sequence comes from Microbacteriaceae bacterium, assembly GCA_030840105.1. Lineage (GTDB taxonomy): Bacteria > Actinomycetota > Actinomycetes > Actinomycetales > Microbacteriaceae > JAUZGC01. The sequence continues at coordinate 9,756 of JAUZGC010000182.1, read as the reverse complement.
CCAGGCGCAGGCGCATTCGGCCCCGACTGGCTCATCACGCCGGGCGAACTGCTCGGCAGCACGACCGTCGACTGCGGACTCGCCGGCACCGTCATGCGGTTCGTGCCTCCCGTCGCCGGCCTCGCGCTCGGCCCCACGACCTTCGACGCGGACGATTCCGCGCGGGGCCGCCCCATGTCGACAATGATTTCGTCCCTGCGTGCGCTCGGCGTGGACATCAACGACGATGGGCGCGGATGTCTCCCCTTCACTGTGCACGGAACCGGGAACGTCGCCGGCGGCGACATCACGATCGACGCGTCGACGTCGAGCCAGTTCGTCTCCGGGTTGCTCCTTTCTGCAGCACGCTTCGACGGTGGTCTGCACCTGCGTCACGCCGGTGAGCGCCTGCCGAGCCTGCCCCACATCGAGATGACCATCGCCACGCTCGCCGCGCGCGGAGTGACTGTGGCCTCCCCCGCGGTCGGCGAATGGGTCGTTCCAGCCGGCTCGATCGCCGGCGCTGAGATCGAGATCGAGCCCGACCTCTCCAACGCCGCCCCCTTCCTTGCCGCCGCCCTGGTCGCCGGCGGAAGCGTGACCATCACCGGCTGGCCGGCCGCGACCACGCAGGTAGGCGCCGACCTGGCCGATCTGCTTCCTCTTTTCGGTGCAGAGGTGACGCGGACCGGCGATCGCCTGACGGTGACCGGTGGGGACGCCATCCGGGGCGTGAACCTGGACCTCACCACGGGCGGCGAACTCGCCCCCGCGATCGTGGCGATCGCCGCCCTCGCCGACGGACCGAGCGAGATCACCGGGATCGGGCACATCCGCCACCACGAGACGGATCGGCTCGCCGCCCTGGCGGCAGAGATCAACGGCCTCGGCGGCTCCGTCACAGAGCTCGAGGACGGCCTGCGCGTCGAGCCGCGCCCGCTGCATGGAGGCGTCTGGCGCAGCTACCACGACCACAGGATGGCGACAGCGGGCGCGATCATCGGGCTCGCCGTACCCGGCGTGGAGATCGAAAACGTCGCAACCACGGCCAAGACCCTTCCGCAGTTCACCCAGTTGTGGCAAGCGATGGTCACGGGGGATGCCGCCTAGATGACCTGGTGGGCAACCGATGACGATGACGACGAGCCGGAGTTCGACGAGTCAAGCATCCGCACGCGTCCCAATCCCAAGGGGACCAGGCCGCGCACAAAGACCCGCCCGGAGCACGAGGATGCCAAAGTGGCCCGGGTTCTCGGGGTGGACCGCGGCCGATACACGGTCATGCTCGACGAAGGGACGCCAGAAGAACGACAGCTGACCTCGACCCGCGCACGCGAGCTGCGCAAGCAGGCCATCGTCACGGGCGACCGCGTGAGCATTGTCGGGGACACGAGCGGAGCCGACGGGAGCCTCGCCCGCATCGTGCGGATCGAGCCGCGCACGACCCTGCTTCGCCGCAGCGCGGACGACACCGACGAGGTCGAGCGTGTCATCGTCGCCAACGCCGACCAGATGCTCATCGTCGTCGCGGCGGCCAACCCCGAACCGCGGACCCGCCTGGTCGACCGCTACCTGGTCGCGGCGTACGACGCGGGCATCGCCCCCATGCTGTGCGTGACAAAGACGGACCTGGCCGATCCCGCCGAGTTCCTTCAGAACTTCGCGGGCCTCGACCTTCCCGTGTTCACAAGCAGGGAGGATGCGATCCCCGTCGATGAGATCTCCTCGGCCCTCGTCGGTCACGACACGGTCGTCGTCGGTCACTCCGGCGTCGGCAAGTCGACGCTCGTCAACGTGCTGGTCCCGAGCGCACGACGCGCGACCGGAGTCGTCAACCTCGTGACGGGGCGCGGTCGCCACACCTCCTCGTCGACGGTCTCGCTCCGCATCGAGACGGATGCCGGGCGCGGCTGGGTGATCGACACTCCCGGGGTGCGATCGTTCGGCCTCGGTCACATCAACACGGACAACATTCTGAAATCGTTCACCGATCTCGCGACGATCGCCGAACGGTGCCCGCGCGGCTGCACCCACCTGCCCGATTCCCCCGACTGCGCGATCATCGAAGCGATCGAGGCCGGAGAGCTGGGCGAGACAGGACGCGCTCGGCTCGACTCATTGCAGCGGCTGCTCTCGACGTTTGCGTAGACGGGCGAGGTAGCGTTGAACCATGACACCCACGCGCCTTGCAGAGGGCGATCCAGCCCCCACATTCACCCTGCCAGACCAGGACGGCACACCCGTTTCGCTCGGCGACTTCGCCGGGCAGAACGTCATCGTGTATTTCTATCCGGCAGCCATGACGCCAGGATGCACGACGGAGGCGTGTGACTTCCGCGACAACCTGAACTCGCTCAAGGCGGCCGGCTACCAGGTTCTCGGCCTCTCCAAGGACGCCCCGGACACACTCAAGGAGTTCCAGGAGCGCGACGGGTTGAACTTCCCACTCCTGTCAGATCCCGATCTGACTGTGCACAACGCGTACGGCGCGTACGGCGAGAAGTCGCTCTATGGCAAGACCGTCACGGGCGTGCTGCGCTCAACGTTCGTCGTGAATCCTGAAGGCACGATCAGGCTTCCGCTCTACAACGTGAAGGCGACTGGCCACGTCGCCAGCCTGCGCAAGAAGCTCGGCGTGGACTAAGCCTCGGCACGCCGGGTGGCGGCGACGACCTGCGGCGAGATCGCAAGCAGAATCCCGATGATCGACGGCACGAGCAGGGCCCAGCCGAGGTCGGGCCTGGCGTACAGGCCCTGGAAACAGCCCGCCGCAATCGCGATCTGCATGACCTGCCAGGTCACGGCCGAGCCACGGATCCAGGAGCGCCCCCTGAGCGTGCCGATCGCGGTGGCCAGAACCCACGCCGCACTCAACGCGACGAGAACGAGGATCGCGACGGCGCTCAGGTAGGAGGTTGGCCTCGCCGCAACAAGCTCGACGACAAGCCAGACCACGACCGCGCCGAGCAGCACGGCCTCGGCGAAGAGCAGCACGGCGAGGGTGATGAGGAGGGGCGGATGCCCCGCTTCGCGGGGGGCGCTACGGCCGCCCATATCATCCTCAGGTTTCTGATTTGTGTTCACAGCGTTATCCCATAAAAAACTGTTGATTTGGTCCAACCAATATGCGAGCATATTTGAGGTCGAGTTGACGCTCACAGGGTCGTGGGCAATTTATATCCCACATTTACACACCCTCCCACTCGACGCTTACCCCCCGCATTCTAGGCCGATCGGCCGTGCACTCGAGCAATATAAGGAGTACCCCTATGGACTGGCGCGACAAGGCTGCCTGCCTCACTGCTGACCCGGAACTGTTCTTCCCGGTTGGCAACACCGGTCCTGCCGTCGACCAGATCGACAAGGCAAAGTCGGTGTGCGCCCGTTGCTCCGTTACTGAGTTGTGCCTGCAGTACGCCCTCGAGACCGGCCAGGACTCAGGCGTCTGGGGCGGCCTTTCCGAGGACGAGCGCCGCGCGCTCAAGAGGCGTGCCGCGCGCGCCCGTCGCGCTTCCTGAAGCGCTCGCAGCGCCTCCTGAGGTGATGCGGCGGCCGCCACGAACGTGGGCTACTCCTTTGTGATGTAGCGCAACGGAATCGCTATCGTCACCTCTGTGCCCTGGCCCATCATGGTGTGCCAGTCGATCGTGCCGCTCAATTCACCCTGGATCAGCGTGCGCACGATCTGGGTGCCGAGCCCCGACCCAACCTTGCCCTCCGGCAGGCCGGAGCCGTTGTCGACGACCTTGACCGTGAGCGTGTCCTCTGACCGATTGGCGACAATCTCCACCTGGCCTTCGCGGCCGGCGAGCCCGTGCTCGACCGCATTCGTCACGAGCTCGGTGAGTGCGAGCGCGAGCGGTGTAGCGTACTCGCTGGGAAGAACCCCGAAGCTGCCAGATGACTTCGGATGCACCGTCGTGTTGTGACTCGACGCCACCTCGGCAACGAGAAGCAGAACGCGGTCGAAGACGTCATCGAAGTTGACGATCTGGGCGAGCCCCGTCGAAAGCGTGTCGTGCACGACCGCGATCGCCGCGACGCGCCGCATCGCCTGGCTCAGCGCCTCGCGCGCCTCGTCGGAATGCGTCCGCCGGGCCTGGATCCGCAACAGCGATGCGACGGTCTGCAGGTTGTTCTTCACCCGGTGGTGGATTTCGCGGATGGTCGCATCCTTGGTGATGAGTTCGCGTTCCTGATGGCGCAGCTCGCTGACGTCGCGGCACAGCACGATTGCGCCGATCCGCTCGCCCCGGTTTCGGATCGGGATTGCGCGCAGCGACACCGTCACGCCCCGCGCCTCGATGTCGGTGCGCCACGGTGCGCGACCGGTCACGACGAGCGGCAGGGATTCATCCACGACCATCCGACCGCTCAGCAGTCGCGTGGTGACTGCGGCAAGCGACTCGCCCTCCAGTTCGTCCGTAAAGCCCATCCGGTTGAAAGCGGAGAGCGCGTTCGGGCTGGCGAAGGTCGTCACGCCGTCGACATCGAGGCGGATCAGACCATCGGATGCGCGCGGCGCGCCCCTGCGCGGCCCGCTCGGTGCGCCGAGATCCGGAAAGTCCCCCGAGGCGATCATGGCGAACAGGTCGTTTGCGCAGTCGTTGAAGGTCAGTTCCTGCCGGCTCGGCATGCGCGCCTCGCTCAGGTTCGTGTGCCTCGTGATCACGGCGACCGGAGTCTCGGCCGTGTCCGGCGATTTCGAGCTCAACCGTCGGATGACGGGCACCGCACGCACGCGCGTCGGCGTCTCCTCGTACCAGTCGGGGGACGCCGAGTCGACGATCCGCGCGCTCTCGTACGCCTCGGTCACCTGGCGCTGCCATTCCGGCTTGATCCGCTGGCCGACGAAGTCCCGGTAGAAGAGAGTGGCGGCACTCGACGGCCGCGCGTGCGCGACGGCGACGAAACTGCCGTCGCCGGTGGGTACCCAGAGCACGATGTCGGCGAACGCGAGGTCGGCCAACAGCTGCCAATCACCCACGAGCATGTGCAGCCAGTCGACATCCGCGTCCGAAGAACGACCCTGGGCAAGGACGAGATCACTGAGCGTCGACACGCCCTCCAGTCTAGGCAGTGACCGCCGACAGCTTCCGCCGCCGGAGGCGCCGGCGCTTGGCGACGGGCACAGGCAGGAGGCTCCCTTCGACGAGGCGAAGGATGGCCGCGCGTGCGGGCGACCTGGGCGAGGCATCCCGCAGCGACTTCCCCAGGAGCACGGCAACGTCGAGGCCCAGTTGGTCGTGCGGAATGAGAGCGGCGGAGTCGATTCCGGCAAAGCGAGCGAGCGTCGACGCGACCTGCCCGTTGGGGTTCAGGCCGATGGCACTCGGGCGGACCCGGTTCATCACGACATCGAGCGGGCGGTCGGTGACGATCTCGACCAGGTCGGCGTGTGCGCGCAAGAAGCGCGCCATGCCAACCGGATCGGCGAGGCCGACCGCGACGACGCGATCCGCGCTCCGCAACGCGGCAATCGTCGCGGCATTACGACGCGGTGCGAACAGGTCGCTCGAGATCTCTTCGTCGCTCTCCAGGCTGAAACCCGTATCGATCACGACATAATCGACCCAGCGCCGGCACGCATCGATGGTCTTCGTCACACGGTCGCCGGAGAGCTCGGGCCAGCGCGTAGGACGACCGATCCCGGTGAGCACCCAGAACGCGCCCTGCGGCGACGAATAACGCTGGGCAATGCGTTCGAGCTCCGACTGGCTCAGACTATCCGCCCCGGCAAGGCGGCACGCGGCAGCAAAGCCCGGCGCCTCATCGAGCATGCTGAGCGCCGGAGCGATCGATCCGCTGTACGTGTCGACATCGGCGAGTGCGACCGTATGCCCGTGGCCGGCAATCTCCGCAGCGATGTTGATCGCAAGCGTCGTGCGACCCGGCGCGCCCGCCGGCCCCCACACGGCGATGACAGTGCCGGCGTTCGTCGCACCGGGAGCCGAAGGTCCCAGGCGCAGCGGCACGCTCACGCCCGCCGTGATGAGCGCCTCGACCTCCGCCCATTCCGCCTGCGCCTCGAGCACCTCGTAGAGACCGAGCGACGCCGCGTGCCTGCGCTCGAGGTCGCTCGCGGCGAGCGCGATGAGCCGGACGGCTCTCGCGTCGCACTCGGCGATCAACCGCTCAGCCAGATGCTTGCGTGATGCGGAAACGAGGACGACGTCGGGTGTGCGATCGTCGAGGATCGCAATCACCTCAGCGGCGCCCTGCACCCGCGCGATGATCTCGTGACCGCGGTCGAGGATGTCCCCGATCAGCCGATCCTCGACCCGGCGGTCGAGCGCAAGGACGATCGTGGCCATCGTCAGTGCCCCACCGGCGTGCTGACGGGCACGATCGAGATGACATCACCGTTGGCCAGGGATTCGAGCACAGTGGCGACCTCGTTCCGCGGCACCTGCACTTCGACTGAGACGCTGTCGCGAGCGATGAGGCCCTGGCTGTCGACGAGCCTGACCACCGTCGCGGAATCGACGAGCACGGCCGGTGGGCCGAAGTGCCCACTGTCGACCTCCGCCGCGGACCACACGTCGACCACCGACCCTGGACCGATGGATGCCGCGAGCACGCCAGTCACGCTCACCACTACCCTCGTCTGCTCCGGTTCCGTGGCGGTGCCGACTGCCGAGAGCGGGATGAGTTCTCCGACCGCGATCGCGCGGGTGATGACGACTCCGTCGTCGGGGAGCTGGCCACTCGACAGGTACAGGTCACCAGCCTGACCCAGGCGTACCTTGGTGGCCACGAGGTCGGAGGCGTGTGCGATGTCCCCGAGGCCGAGGGGCGCTCTCGCCGCATACACGAGGGTCGTTCGGTCGGCAGCGGACACGAGTGCCGCAACACCCGCAACCGATCCGATGACGAGACCCAGCCCGATCATGAAGCGCGGATCGAGCCAGAAGGACTTGCGCGTGCGGCGCGTGGTCGTGATCACCATCTCGTCTCCTTCGAAATGCAGCCTGAGGGCTTCCAGATACATCGTCTTGAGTCCGGAAGCACTGTGGGAAAGTTATCCACACCCACTCCTACGCGCCGAAGGCTGGAGAATAATCGAAGGATGAGCGAAGACACCACCGATTCGCTCGGCACCGATTCGCTCGGCCGATTTCTCACGCTGGCCGACACCGCCGAGATCCTGAGCATCACCCCCGAGGACGCACTCTCCCTTGTCCAATCCGGCGAGTTGCCGGCGATCCGGATCGGGTCGGCACGCCAGTGGCGCGTCGAACGCATCGTTCTCGAGTCATATATCCAGGCCATGTACGAGGAGAGCAGGCGACGAAGCCTCTGGCAGGGTTCGGACTTCGCGAACATACCCGAACTCTCCGGCGGCCAGATCCTGCGCGCCGACACCTAGCACGCTTGCCACGTCGGAGCTCTCCCGACCGGGCGCTGCCTTAGTCGGTCAGAGCCGCACGAGCAGGATGCGCGCGAGCGGTACGACGCGGTACTGGGTCACATTGGCCTCCCGACGGACGCTGCCGGGTTCGTGCATGGCGAGGTCGAGGTGTTCGCGGCCGACGCGATCAATCGTGCCGGCGAGGCTCCCCGGCGGTGTGACGAGTTCGACGCTCGCGCGTCGGCGACAGAGGTCGCGCAACACGAATGCGAGACCGATCCGATCGGCCAGCCGCGGCGCTCCCCGCTGCTCCGGCGCGGCATCCAGGCTCTCGTTGATCTGCTGCCGAGTCAGGATCACTCCGGCGACCGCTGCCATCGGGAGGATGCATTGAGCGGCGGCCCGCGTCTCCCCCACCAGGTCCGCGGCGAGCCAGTCCTTGCCGAACGTCGTGGGCCGCACGGCGATCATCGCACCAGAGACCAGTTGCACGCTGATCGCGTAGCTCGAGCCCTTCGCCTGCGCCCGAACGATCGACATCAGGCGGTCGCGCAGCGACATCTGCCCGAGTCGCAGGCGCTCCTCCTCCGCCCGCAGGTCGACTTCTTCTGCGCCCAGGCCGTATTCGAGCTGGCCCTCGAGGTCGTCGAAGAGGTCGTCCCAGCGCATGGGGCGACGGTAGCGGACGATCGCACACGGCGGGCCAGTTATCCACAACGACAAAATTCCGGTAGACACCCGGTTCTGGAACTGCTTGAGTAGCTTGCCAAGCGCGACCCTCAATCGGGGGTAGGCATCTCACCCGGGAGTAGCCATGAGCCAACCGTTGCCCGAGCTCCCTGAATCCGCGACCAAGGCCGCTGCAAACAACGGGGAGACAACGAAGACGGAGGCGGCTCGCTTCGACATCGAGGAATTCTTCGGCCTTCAGCAAACACCGACCGCGAGCCTGCCCGATCCTGAGCCCCTCCTGGTCAACCTGAGCCGCTGCGTCATCGAGGTGCTCGCGGGGGTCAGAGAGCTCGACCAACTAGCTCGCTGGGTCAGCGACGATGTGTATGCGCATCTCCTCAAGCGCGTCGTGCTCGCGGCTCGCGCACGCCAGGTCACCGGCCAGACGGTGCGTCGGCCCCAGCTCATGATCGGTCGCCCGCTCATCTCCGAACCGCGCGACGGCGCGGTCGAAGCCGTCATCATGGTTCACCAGCGCGCACGGTCGCGCGCCGTGGCCATCCGCCTCGAGGGCCTTGACGGCCGCTGGCGCGCGAGCGCGATCAACGTCCTCTGAGGGAATATCGCGGGGTGTTCGAAGGGCTGCCCTTGCCGGCCCGATATCACGGGGCCGAACGCACGAGCGGCGAGCGTCAGCGCTTGCGACGCTCCTGCTCGCGCCGCTCGGCACGGTTGGTCGGCGCCTGCTCGTCGCCGCTCACTCGCTGGCCGAACGCACCCCGTTGAGCCGGCTGCTCCGGCTGCGGTGCAGCGCTGGCCTGAGCCTGCGCGCGCTGGGCGCGAGCCGTCGCGGCCTGTTCGATCTGGCCGCGCTGGTTACGCACCTCAACGCCGCCAGAGTCGCTCGGAGCGCTGTAGCTGAACCTCTCGCCCTCCGACTCCGCACGTGCGAGTCCCCTGGCGGCAACCCCGGTGACCTCGCCTGGGGCCTGGCTGACCTCGACCTCGAGGTTGAACAGGAAGCCGACGGTCTCCTCGCGGATCTGGCCCATCATCTGCTGGAACATGGCGTAGCCCTCGCGCTGGTACTCGACCAGCGGGTCGCGCTGCGCCATGGCGCGAAGTCCGATGCCGTCCTTCAGGTAGTCCATCTCGTAGAGGTGGTCACGCCAGCGGCGGTCGATCACCGAGAGCACGACGCGTCGCTCGAGCTCGCGCATGGCGGGGGAACCGAGCGACTCCTCCCGGCGCTGGTAGGCGAGTTGGGCATCCGAGAGAATTTCGCGACGCATGAAGTCGCGGTTGATCTTGCCGCGGTTTCCGGCCTCCGTGATGACCTCGTCGATCGTGACGCCAACCGGGTAGAGCGTCCGCAACTCGTTCCACAGGGCGTCGAAGTCCCAGTCGTCACCGTTGCCCTCGCTCGTGTGCACGGCGAGCACATCATCGATGACGTCCTCGAGGAATTTCTGCGTGCGCTCGTGCAGGTCATCACCCTCGAGGATGTGGCGGCGGTCGCTGTAGATCGCTTCGCGCTGCCGGTTCAGGACGTCATCGTACTTGAGCACGTTCTTGCGGATCTCGGCGTTGCGCGCCTCGACCTGCGACTGTGCGCTGCGGATCGCGCGGCTGACGACTTTGGACTCGATGGCGAGGTCGTCCGGCACATTGCCGCGACCCATCAGGCTCTCGGCCGCACCGGCGTTGAAGAGCCGCATGAGGTCATCCGTGAGCGACAGGTAGAACCTGCTCTC
>JAUZGC010000177.1 GCA_030840105.1 Microbacteriaceae bacterium | reverse complement strand
CGCCGCCGTCATCCGACACCGTGGTGAGCGCGCCGGCGGGACCGCGAAGGATGTCCTCGAATCGCAGGCAGCCATGGTCGAAGACCCGACGCTCAGCGATGACGTCGTGGCCAGGATCAACGCGGGGAAGTCGGCCGAGCGCGCCGTGTTCGAGGCCTTCGCCACGTTCCGCGACCTGCTGATCGGCATGGGCGGTTACCTCGCGGAGCGTGCGACCGACCTGGACGACATCTCGCAACGCGTGCGAGCCACCCTCTCGGGGCTCCCCATGCCGGGTGTGCCCGACTCCGAGCACCCGTTCGTGCTGTTCGCCCACGACCTGGCCCCGGCGGACACCGCGCTGCTCGACCTCGATAAGGTCATCGCGCTGGTGACGGCCGAGGGCGGTCCGACATCACACACCGCGATCCTTGCGCGTGAGAAGTCGATCGTCGCGATCGTCGGGGTGTCCGGGGCGATGGACGTGGCGGATGACTCGATCGTCATCGTTGACGCGGCTGCCGGCCAGGTCACTGTCGGCCCGACGCCGGAGGAAATCGCGGCCGTGCAGTCCGAGCTCGAGTCGCGGGCGGGGGAGGTCCCCATTCCTCTGGCCCCCGGGGCGCTCGCCGACGGCACTCCGATTCCGCTTCTCGCCAATCTGGGCTCGGCGGACGGTGCCGGCGAGGCGATCGAGCATGGCGCGGAGGGAGTCGGACTCTTCCGCACGGAGTTCCTGTTCCTCGATGCGACCAAGGCGCCGACCGTCGCCGAGCAGCAGGCGCACTATTCGAAGCTCCTCGCAGCGTTCCCCGGCCGCAAGGTCGTCGTCCGGATGCTCGACGCGGGCGCAGACAAGCCCTTGAGCTTCCTGAACGTTGCGCCGGAGGAGAACCCGGCACTGGGTCTGCGTGGTCTTCGCGCGCTCCGTGCGAACGAGCAGATTCTCCGCGACCAGCTGACCGCACTGGCGAACGCGGATGCGGCATCCGAGGCCGACCTGTGGGTCATGGCGCCCATGGTGTCGACGGTCGAAGAGACCCGGTACTTCACGGAGTTGGCGCGGGCAGCGGGTCTGAAAACCGCGGGCGTCATGGTGGAAGTGCCGTCTTCGGCGCTCCTCGCGGACCGCATCCTGAGCGAGGCGGACTTCGCCAGCATCGGGACGAACGACCTGACCCAGTACACGCTGGCGGCCGACCGGCTCCTCGGTTCGGTCGCCGCCTTCCAGGACCCGTGGCACCCGGCCGTCCTGCGCCTGGTCGGCGAGGTCGGCCGGGCCGGTGCGGCACTGGGCAAGCCGGTCGGCATCTGTGGCGAAGCCGCGGCCGATCCGCTCCTTGCCGTGGTACTCGTGGGTCTCGGCGCAACCTCCCTGTCGATGTCCCCCTCAGCACTTGTCGGCGTTCGCGCGGAACTTCACCGGTTCACGCTTGCGCAGGCCCAAGAGTTTGCCCAGCTTGCACTGTCGGCAAACAGCGCTAACGAGGCCCGCGCCGCGGTCTTCGAAGCAAGTACATCCAGCAACACCAACCCAACACAGAAAGTCGAGTGAAGAAAATGACGACGACGTCACCAACAGCGCCCAAGACGGGAGTCGGGGCGCGAGTACACGTGCAGAGGTTCGGCACATTCCTCAGTGGAATGGTCATGCCGAATATCCCCGCCTTCATCGCCTGGGGAATCATCACCGCCTTCTTCATCCAAACCGGATGGACGCCGAACGGTCTCCTCGGTGGCTTCGGCACGACGAACGGGGTGGCCAACCCCGGTCTGGTCGGACCGATCATCACCTGGCTGATCCCGTTGCTCATCGCCGCACAGGGCGGGCGCATGGTCTACGGCATTCGCGGCGCCGTTGTCGGCACGGTGATGACCATGGGCGTCATCGTCGGTTCGCTCGGCACCACGATGATCCTCGGCGCAATGATCTGTGGACCGCTCGGTGGCTACCTGATCAAGCAGATCGACCGTATCTGGGAGGGCAAGATCAAGGCCGGCTTCGAGATGTTGGTCAACAACTTCTCCGCCGGAATCCTCGGATTCGTGCTTGCGCTGGTCGGCTTCTTCTGGCTCTCCCCGTTCTTCGACTGGATCGCCAAGATTCTTGGTAACGGTGTCGAGTTCCTGGTCAACGCACACCTTCTGCCCCTCGCGAGCATCTTCATCGAGCCCGCAAAGGTCGTGTTCCTCAACAACGCGATCAACCACGGTGTGCTCGACCAGCTCGGCGCGCAGCAGGTGCAGCAGTCCGGCAAGTCGATCCTGTTCCTGCTCGAGGCCAACCCCGGCCCCGGTGTCGGCCTGCTGATCGCGTTCATGTTCTTCGGTGTCGGCGTCGCTCGCGCGACCGCCCCCGGCGCGATCATCATCCAGTTCTTCGGTGGCATCCACGAGATCTACTTCCCGTACGTGCTCTCAAAGCCGATGCTGCTTCTCGCCGTCATCGCCGGCGGTGCGACCGGAGTCGCGACCAACGTCGCCTTCCAGTCAGGCCTTGTCGCTCCGGCGTCTCCTGGATCGATTTTCGCGGTGATCTTCGAGACCGCGAAAGACAGCTACGTGGGCGTGATCCTCTCGGTGATCCTCTCGGCGGCCGTCTCCTTCCTGATCACGGCAGTCATCCTGCGGGCCAGCCGCAAGCGTGACCTCGCCGCTGAGGCAGCGGGCGAGAACGCTCTTGCCACCGCCGTCGCGCAGAACGCCGCGAACAAGGGCCGCGAGAGCCGCGTCGGAGACCTGCTCGGCACCGGCACCGGTACGGGCACCGCGACCGCGTCGAAGATCGAGTCGATCGTCTTCGCCTGCGACGCCGGAATGGGATCCAGCGCGATGGGTGCGACGGTTCTGCGGAACAAGATCAAGCAGGCCGGCCTCGAAGGGGTCACCGTCGTCAACAAGGCGATCGCGAACCTCACCGACGATGTCGACATCGTGATCACGCAGGAGCAGCTCACCGAGCGTGCGAAGCAGAAGACGCCAAGTGCACAGCACTACTCGGTCGACAACTTCATGTCGAGCACGAAGTACGACGAAGTTGTTGCTGAAGTCGCGGCGCGCAACTCCTAGCCCGTAGCGAACGAAAAGTAAGAGAAGAAAGAGGTAACACCCATGAGCGGCAAGGTATTGGAACTCGCACAGATCGATGTCCACGGTTCTGCGAAAACTCTGGATGAAGCGGTCGATGAAGCGGGTCAGATGCTGGTCGCGGCGGGGGCGGTGACTCCCGATTACATCGGCTTCATGCACGATCGGGAGCGCGTGATCTCCACCTACATGGGCAATTTCCTCGCTATTCCCCACGGCACGAACGAGGGCAAGGACACGATCCTTGCGTCTGCGCTCTCGTTCGTGCGCTACGACGAGCCGATCGACTGGAACGGCAATCCCGTTCGCTTCGTGGTCGGCATCGCGGGTAAAGACGGCGGTCACATGGAGGTGCTGTCCAGCATCGCCCTCATCTTCAGCGACGAGGAGCAGGTAGATCGGCTCCTCGTCGCTGAAACCAAGGAAGACGTCTTTGCCCTCCTCGGGGACGTCAACGAATAATGGCGAACCTTAAGGCGGTTCATTTCGGTGCTGGCAACATCGGTAGGGGATTCGTCGGCCTGATCCTGCACAACGCCGGGTATGAGGTGGTGTTTGCGGATGTCGCCACCGACCTGATCGACTCCCTCGCGAGCACTCCGACCTACCAGGTTCACGAGGTGGGCGAGAATCCGCGTGAGTGGACGGTAAGCAATTACCGCGCACTCAACAGCGCAACCCACGAGAAGGATGTCGTTGCCGAGATTGCGACGGCGGACGTGGTCACGACAGCCGTGGGACCCAACATCCTGCGCTTCGTCGCGCCGCTCATCGCGGCGGCGCTGGTCGAACGGCCGGCCGGGCTCCGGCCGCTTCAGGTGATGGCCTGCGAGAACGCGATCAACGCGACCGACAAGCTGCGGTCCGAGGTGATGGCGTCCCTCGAGCGGGATGCCGCCACACACGTCGCCGAGCGGGCGATCTTCGCGAACACCGCGGTTGACCGGATCGTGCCCGCCCAGGCGCCGGGCGGTGGCCTCGATGTGACGGTTGAGGAGTTCTTCGAATGGGCGATCGAGAGCGGGCCGTTCGGCGACGCCGTGCCCTCGATTCCGGAGGCGCATTTCGTCGACGACCTGGCTCCGTACATCGAGCGCAAGCTCTTCACGGTGAACACGGGCCACGCGACCGCGGCCTATCACGGTTTCCTCAACGACGCCGAATCGATCGCTGAGGCGATGCGGATTCCCGCCGTCCTCGCCGAGGTGCGCGCAGTGCTCGACGAGACCTCGGCGGTCCTCGTTGCGAAGTACCGATTCGATCCAGAACTGCACGAGGCATATGTGCAGAAGAACCTCGCGAGGTTCGCGAACCCGCACCTGCCTGACACGCCTGTGCGAGTGGGCCGCAGCCCATTGCGGAAGCTCAGCAGGAACGAAAGGTTTATCGGACCGGCTTTCGCACTGCGAGAGCAGGGCGGGGAACCTGTCGCCTTGTTGCGCGCCGTCGGCGCCGCACTCGGGTTCCGGGTGGATGCTGACGAGGAAAGCGTGCAGATGACGCGGCTTCTGGGCGAGCTATCGCCCGCGGACTTCGTGACGCAGGTGACCGGCGTTGCCGAAGGCGACCGGTTGTTCGCCGAGCTGACGGACGTCGTGAGGTCCGCCCAGGCCGAGTGACGCCGACAATCCGCTCACGACGAACCGCCTGGTTCGTCGTGAGCGGAATCAGATTCTCCGCTCGGATTGGAGAATCGCACGATCGTCACATAGGATAGATCTTTGGTATCCGAGGCCTCTTTTGGCATGCCGATTTCCGTCTGCGACCGCAAGGTTGCGACAAGCGCGAATACCACAATCCAACGCACGACCAGCAAACAATACTTTTAGCGACAGTGAGGCTATGGCCAAAAAAGACGGTGTCATCGAGATCGAAGGCGCAGTGGTCGAGGCTCTGCCCAATGCGATGTTTCGTGTTGAGCTGACCAACGGACACAAAGTACTCGCCCACATCTCAGGCAAGATGCGTCAGCACTACATCCGGATCCTCCCCGAGGACCGGGTGATCGTGGAGCTGAGCCCTTACGACCTGTCCCGCGGCCGGATCGTCTACCGCTACAAGTAGAGGCTGCTGTAAGTAACGGCTCGTTCTCGAACGGGCACGAAGACAGCGAACAAAGGTAAAAGAATCATGAAGGTTAACCCCTCCGTCAAGAAGATCTGCGACAAGTGCA